>CAJXPI010000030.1 GCA_913057875.1 uncultured Flavobacteriales bacterium | reverse complement strand
GATGCTCAGGAGTCTCGTGGGCTCGGAGATGTGTATAAGAGACAGGTCCAACAAATTGGGAAAGTGTGGTAGGACAAAAGTCTATTACAGATACTTTAAAAACCGCAATTTCTAGTAATCATCTAGCTCAAGCATTTCTTTTCACAGGTCCCCGAGGAGTTGGTAAAACAACCACTGCCCGGATTTTGGCTAAAACGATAAATAAGAATGACCTAAAAGAAGAAATTTCTGAAGATGAGGACTTTGCCTTCAATATTTTCGAACTAGATGCCGCGTCTAATAACTCGGTGGAAGATATTCGTCAACTAATTGACCAAGTTAGAATTCCGCCTCAAATTGGATCCCATAAGATCTATATTATTGATGAGGTTCACATGTTATCAGCTTCCGCTTTTAACGCCTTCTTAAAAACTTTAGAAGAACCACCAGCACATGCTATTTTTATTTTAGCAACTACCGAAAAACATAAGGTTTTACCCACCATAATATCTAGGTGTCAGGTTTTCGATTTTCAAAGAATTGGGATTAATGATATTGTTTCTTACTTACAATATATCTCGAAACAGGAAGGAATAACGGCTGAGGAAACTGCATTACACACTATTGCGCAGAAAGCAGATGGAGGAATGCGTGATGCACTTTCTCTATTTGATCAAATAGTTAGTTTTTCAGGTAATAATGTAACTTACCAGACCGTAATCGAAAACTTAAATATTCTGGACTTTGAGTTTTATTTTAAAGTCACAAAACACGTTCTAGACCATAATGCTTCCGAAAGTTTATTGCTATTCAATAAAGTACTCGAAAAAGGTTTTGACGGCCATAACTTTATTGTTGGACTTTCGGCTCATTTACGTGACTTATTAGTTTGTTCGGATCAGCATACCCAAGAGCTTTTAGAAACTAGTGATGAATTACGCCCTCGCTATTTAGAACAATCTCAAAAATGCAGTAAACCCTTTTTATTGAATGCATTGCAGTTACTTTCGGATGTAGACTTCAGATATAAAACAACCAAAAACCAACGACTGCTTGTAGAGATTTGCATGATGCAACTTTCTTCTATATCTAATATGGACGAAAAAAAAAATTAAAAACCTTTCGTGATTTCCCTTTATTTGTTCAAGGCTTAACTAAAGAAACTTTAAACAAGGGTTGCATAGGTTCAACCCTCGAATCGACATCTATAACTCCCCAAAAAAACCTTACAGAGAATTCTGCTCCACCGAGATCTAAAAAGGAATCTGTTCCTCCTACCAGTAATGATTCTAGGCATGTGAAAATCCCTACAATGGTCTATAGTAAAGAGGCTGGAAAAGTAGGAAGAAGAAAATCTATTATCAGGATTAAAACTCAAAAGGTAGAAGAAGTAACCAAAGAAGAAGTTTACCATGGAGATGCTCAAGTAAGCCAAAAGACCATTACCCAATTTTGGAAAAAATATACCCAAATAATGAAACCTTCTTTAGGAGGATTCTCCTCAAGTATTTTAGCCAATTGTGAGCCTAAATTACTTGAAGACCGTAAAACCATTCACATAATTTTCAGAAACGAAACCAATGAACTGGAGTTCAACAAACTATCTGGTGGGGTTCTTGGTTATTTAAAGAAGAATATGAAAAACAGTCATATCTGTTTCACTACTGAAATCAGTAAGACAAAAGCCAAGAAGATTTTATATACCAATCGAGACAAATTTGATCACTTTGCTAAAACTCATCCGAAACTAAAAGAATGGGAACAAAAATTGGGATTAGAATTAAAGTAAATTTAGTTAAACTACTGCTTTAGAAATTGCTTAACTCCAATTAAACCGGTTGCACCTACCACCTTAAAGAAATAAGCACCATCTGCAAAGGAAGTTACATCTACCTTATACACCTGATCTACTTGAGGTTGGTAAATGGATTGTGATACCAGCAACTTTCCTACCGCATCATAAATCATATAACGCACTTCGTTCAAATCACTCAAACCCAATTTTAAATTAATATGATTAGTAGCTAACCCTGGGTAAATTTTTAAGTTATCTTCTACAGAAAGATTTGGAGTAGCCACAGGAAAAATTCCTATACTTTGCACGGAGGTAATCGTATCACATATATTTTGGCTAGTCAGAATAACATCATATACCCCGAAGTTTGAAAAAGTATGAATAGGATCAATTATGGTGGAGGTATCACCATCATCAAAATTCCAATGGGTAGTTGTTGCCGCATTTGACAGATTAGTAAACTCAACCGTAGTGCTATTTATATCGTAAATAAATGAAGCGGATGGTTGCTCTATACTATTCACAATAATTTCATCACTTACGAAACAACCATTTTCAGAAACAGTTACAGAATATAACCCACCCGCGCTCATATCATGAACAGGATTGGTAGATCCATTACTCCATAAATAAGTATCATACCCACTCAAATATCTGTTATAACCATCTTGTCCACAAATAGAGGTGTCTGGACCTAAATTTAAAACTACATTTTGATTTATTACACTTACAGTATCCGAATTTTGACATCCATTTTGATCCTCTACAGTTACCGTATATGAGCCTGGAGAATAAATCACTGTACTTTGAACGGTATCTCCATTGGACCAATTAATATCTGAATACCATCCGATATCCAATACAAAGGGGTTATTATTACACATTAAACTATCCGAGAAAAATATACTAGGTAGCGGGTTTACCAATACCTGAACCGTATCAAAACCAAAACAACCATTAACTCCAGTAACGGTAATGTAGTAAATACCCGCAGAAGTAGTAGAAATACTATTACCCGTTGCTCCTGTACTCCATTGGTAGGAGTTAAATGAATTTGAAACAGATATTAAGGCAGAATCACCATCACAAATAAAAACTTGGGTAGGTGCGGTTGGAACAGGCGGTGCGGCATATTGCACGCTTAAAGTATCTGTATAAGAACATCCAGCAGTATCTATTACGCTAAGTACATAATCCCCTTCATGTTGAATAAGAATATTGGAAATGGTATCTCCGCCATCCCAATTGTATGAAACAAACTTAGGTGAAACTGGCGGTGCCAAAATTTCTCCAGTACATAATATAGTATCATCGGGCAGCAAGGCGTCCGGAGAAGCAAACTTACCCAAAACCATGGAATCTACCGAAGTACATCCTAAGGTATTCGTTACGGTCACACTATAACTGCCGGAAGAGCTAATCAATTGACTTTTACCAATTAACCCCGTACTCCAATTGTAGGAAGTATAACCTGACGGCAAATTATAATTAACCACTTCATTTTTACAAACCATGGTGTCTGCTATAACATCCAAGTTAAAAGGAAAATCTACCAGTACATTAATTACGGCCGTATCATTTGCAGGGTTAACATCACTTGAAGAAAGGTGAGCCCAGGTTTTTAATGTATAATTCCCTCCTGCTGAAAAATGAACGTTAGTTAAAGAAACAACCTGCGAACCATTTGGAGGAAGACTACCAGTCCAACTCGTATTACCCATTTGGTCTGAAGCTAAAAACCAACCCAATTGCAAGTTTGTAATGGTATCTGAACCTAGATTCTCAATAACCAAACCAATGCTCACATTATTTCGTTCATTAAAGCATACGGTAATATTGGAAGTTTGAGACACCTTAATATCCTCCACCTTTGAAGACGTTGGTCCTTTCGAATCCCTTTCAAATGCAGATAGCTTCGTTCCAAAGAGAACAAAACATATCAAAATTAAAGACGATATTTTATTTAAAAATTGCAAGGTTTATTTGACTCCAAATAATAGCTGATAAAAATAGCTATTTTATTTAGAATAAAAAACCTTTTTTTAACCTGATTTACAAGGGATTATCCAAAACAAAATTAGCTACCACTCAAATATAATAAAACCTATCTTTTATTTGGTTCTTACGAATATCTGGGGATTGTAATTTTCAGGATATTTGGCTGAGACGGAAGAAAAGAACTTTTCCATATAGATAAAATCTTTTTCAAACTCTCCGGATGGATAAAACACATGTCCAATATGAACTTCTTTGAGCTTATAGTCTGCATAGGCCAAAACAATGGGAACATTTACTGCCAGTGCAATGCGATAGAAACCCGTTTTCCACTTTTTAACACTTTTTCGAGTTCCTTCAGGAGTAAAAAGCATCGCGAGTTCTTTTCTCGCACCCACTATTTCTTTGAGCTCTGTTACAAATTCTGCACTTTGATTCTTCCTATCTACTCCAATTCCGCCCATGGACTTAATTAACCCACCATAAAAGGCATCAGTATGTTCCCTTTTTATCAAAAACCTACCTGGAACGCCTAATTTCCACATGGTTGGCATAGCTAGAAAAAAATCCATATTGGAGGTGTGTGGCGCAGCTATTAGAACAAACTTTTTAATGTCTTTAGGGACTACCCCTACCAACTTCCAACCGTAAATTTTAAAAAGCAAATTCGAAAACCAATCCTTCATGAATACAAAAGTACATTAACCCTTCAACTTGTTAATTGGATTTTAAAAAGTGTTTATTAAAGTTTACCAAATAAACTTTTTGGGAAGCTCGTGTAAGGGCGGTGTAAAACCAGCGCAGCAGGTTTTCATCTATCAATTCATCTGTTAAATAACCGTGATCAATAAAAACAGCCGACCACTGCCCTCCCTGTGCTTTATGGCATGTTACTGCGTAGCTAAACTTGACTTGTACAGCATTATAATAAGAATCCTCTAAAGCACTTTTTTTAGCCTTCTTACCTTCACCTAAGTCAATATATTCATGATAGACCTTATAGTAGAGATTACGTAAATCATTAAGCGGCATAGAAGGACCTTCGGTAATTAGAGCATCCAACCAAATTTTCACATCCAGATCTGGAATTCTATTATCTAAAAATCGAACATTCGCATCCGCGTATTGAAAACCATGCATTTCCTCTTTACCCCAAATTTTTTTTATTTCAAAAGCTTCCCCATTTGCTATAAAATCATCCTTATTCTCTTCCTTTTTAAGCCAATGGTAATTATTTTTCACACTCATTAAAACATCACCTGCTTCAATATTGTCTTCTCTAAACAGAATACGGTTACGAACCTCTTGATTAAATTGATTCGCTCGTTTATTAGATCGGGTTACAATTAAAACATCATCAATACCAAACTCTCCTATGCTTTGCTCCAAACTCTCTTGCAATTCCATGCCATTAATCGAAATCACATCCGAAGTATTTGGAGTCATTTTAATTTGAAATTCACCCGACTGCAAAGATTTGCGAAGTTCAGTGGCATTTAATAAAATACCCGACTCCTGCGATTGTCTAACCACGGTATTAAGCTCCATTTGGATGACATCTACCTGAAAACGATCAGTCAAATATTGATGATCCAAAGCTGGAGAATACGTCATATCTACCGGAGGCAACTGTGCATTATCACCAGAAAATAGAATTTTACATCCAGGAGATCGGTACACAAAACGCATCAAATCTTCTAATACATCTCTTTCTATGCCCACTCCGGTGGATAACATAGAAGCTTCATCTACAATAAATAAAGTGTTTTTGAATTTATTATTCTGAAGAACAAAACTCATATCTCCTGCCCCTTCTTCTTTTAACCAATATATTTTTTTATGCACGGTGTAGGCTGGCAGCCCACAGTAGGATGATAACACTCGAGCCGCTCTTCCAGTAGGCGCTAAAAGCACTACTTTGTTAACAATTTGTAAAGTTTTAGCCAAATGCGCCAATATTGTCGTTTTCCCAGTACCAGCATAACCGCGTAATACGAATAGTTGCAAGGGTGTTTTGGAATTTAAAAATTGGGTTAAGAGCTCCAATGCTCGCGACTGGTCGGGAGTTGGCGTAAATGGGAACGATTTATGTAGATCAATATTCAATTTGCAAACAAATTTTGAGACAAATTAAATTGAATTTATCATCGCCACCAAGGTATGAATCCGATAAAAAAAAATTGTAGTTTTGTGCGCGTTCAAATAAAAACGAGCACTTTTAGGTTTTAAATATTATGAAGGAAAACATTTCAAAGTTTGCCCCAGGGGCGTTTATTATTCTATTAGGTATTAGCATGCTTGGTTTTGGTCTTAAAGAAGATCAAAACTCACACTTCATTGTGGCTACCATTTCAATAGCTATAGCAGGACTAATCACCATTCTTAATGCGTTGGGCAAAGTAAATAACAAAACATCTTTGGGTGTTGCTGGAATATTGGTCGTAATAAGTGGGTATTTAATTGTTGAAAATTACAACTCTATTGACGAACCTATTCAATTCAAAAAAGAAAAGCAACGAAGATATGCTGCTGTTATTCAATCTCTCAAAGATTTACGTCAAATTGAGCTAACCTACAAAAAAGAGAACAATGAGTTTTGTGGAAGTATGGATACCTTGATGGCATTTTTAGCTAACGACTCTGTTACCATTATTGTAAAAGATGGTAACTTACCAGATAGTTTGGTAGGCCAAGAAGCATTGGCAATTGAAATGGGCATTATTAGTAGAGATACAGTACCAACACCGGCAATGGATATTGCATTTGATGCAGAATACATGAAGACTCGTGATAAAAAATTCCCATTAGATATCGCCAATTTAAGATATGTACCTCACACAGAAAATGTAGAATTTAATATTGACGCAGGTGAGATTGTTCGTTCTTCTGGGGCGAAGGTAAAAGTGTTTGAAATAAGTGATGCCGCCCCATTTGATAAAAATGACGTGATGCGTGTTGGGTCCATGTCAGATCCAACTACCTCGGGTAACTGGAAAGAAGAAAAATAAGCGGTTATTAAACCAGCAGTAACATATTCAAAAACAGGAGGCAGCTTTGATTTCAAAGCTGCTTCTTTGTATTCGGCAGCCATTCATGTAGACCAAGAGATGCTTAGTTTGGGTTATTCCGACCCTAAAAGTGGAGAGCTTTTTGCCATAGATTTATTTGAATCCATAGAACCTTTTAATGCAAGTTCTTTAATTAAAGCTATAAGTAATTCAAACTCAAAAGATCACTTAAAAGGAGCTTCCAAAAACATATTTTATTGCACTTCTAATCGATTCACCATTGTGCCTGCTCGATTTTTTGAAAAAGGAAAAGAAGCAGATTGGATCCAACCAAATTTTGAAATAACCGACAAAGAAATCCTCTTTAACAAGTTCATTCCCGAAATAGAGAGCTATATAATCTACCCCATTTCTTTAGAGTTAAAAGACAAATTAAAATCTGAAATTGGACACATCGATTTTAGTCACCATTACGCTTCATTAATTTCCATTTATCATCTTTATTATTTGGAAGAAGAAGGTTCTCAAGCATTTATTCATTTTCACGCCAATCAGTTTACCATTTCATTGTTTACCGGCAAGAATATGCTTCTCTTTAACTCCTATGAATTAAGATCTTGGGAAGATGTTTTATACTATTGTTATTACGCCATAGAACAATATTCGCTATCTCCTCAACATACAAAAATTAATCTGGCCGGAGCATATACCCAAATGGAAGAGCTTGCCATTGCCTTTCAGAAATACTCCAAATTTATATACCGTATGAAAGCGAAAGCCAACACCGAAATGGATGCAAAAAAAGAAGAAAAATTAATTAGTACCATATTTGATTTACAATGCGGATAATTCACGGAAAATATAAATCCAAGCGCATTGTGGCCCCGGATAACTTGCCCGTTAGACCTACCACAGACATGGCAAAGGAAGGCCTGTTTAACGTAATTGACAACGAATTCTACATAGAGAACTTAGTTGTATTAGACTTATTTTCAGGCACAGGAAATATGTCGTATGAGTTTGCCTCACGTGGAGCTAAATCGATTACCAGCGTTGATTTAAACTACAATTGCATTCGGTTCATTAAAAAAACAGCTAGAGAGTTAGATTTTAGCCAAATGAACATTTTTAAATCCGATGCAAAAAAATTTGTAGAATCTTCCACTGCTACTTTTCGTCTAATTTTTGCTGACCCACCCTATAACATGGATGGGCAAGACGAATTATTCGAATATATTATGAACAGTAATTTATTGGAGGACCGTGGGTGGCTAATTATTGAACATGATTCGCATCACAGTTTTGAAAATATTACTGGTTTTAAACAACAAAGACGTTACGGATCCGTTAACTTTACCATTTTAGAAAAGTAAACTTTATGAGTTCCATTGCTGTTTTTCCTGGTTCGTTTGATCCCATAACCGTGGGTCATGAAGATATCATTCTAAGATCAATTGATCTGTATGATAATATCATCGTGGCTATCGGAACCAATTCTAGTAAAAAAAATTTATATTCAGCTGAAGAACGAAAAGCTCAAATTGAGCAGGTTTTTATCAATTATCCAAAAGTTTCTGTTCAAATTTATTCTGGTCTAACCGTTACCTTTTGTAAATCTGTTGGTGCTAAATACATTTTACGAGGTATACGAACAGCTATGGATTTTGAATATGAAAGAAACATTGGTTTAATGAACTTAGAACTTGCTCCTGAAATTGAAACCATTTTCTTAATGAGTCGGCCTAAATACTCGGCATTATCATCTAGCGTTGTAAGAGAAATCAAAAAGTATAATGGAGATATTAGCCAATTTATTCCAAAAGCCATAATCTAATGCAAAGGAAACTTTTCGGTTTTCTTTTTTTACTCTTTCCATTTATTGTAATTTCTCAAAATGTGGAAATAACAGGCAATGCCGCATTTTTTGCCAACGAAGAAATTGAAGTCCTTCATTACTCGAATAGAATTTCCTCTGACTTAGAACTTTTACTTAAGAAAGACATCAGTGATGGTGGCAACTATAATCTACAGCTTCAGATAGAAAAGCCTACGGAGTTAATTATTCGTATTGAAATGCGCGAATTTCCAATAAAGGTTCACCCCAATACAATAATAGAGATTAACTTTTTACCCATTGAAAATGCGGACAATCAAAAAGTCCCTCTTCGTACAGGAATTAAATACCTAAAACATCCTACCAATACCGCTACCATTTTTGACTATCAAAACTTAGAATTAAACTTTGCCCATTATCAAATGCAAATTCAGTTGGGGCAAAAAATTCTTTCTCTTTATTCCCCTTATTTTGATTCTTTAGAAATTCAATACGCAGCAATTTTAAAAACGGACACCTTCTTTTTACATCACTACACGTATTTTAAGGCAAAAGCCATGCTTCAAACGGGCAAATCACACAAAGAAATTTTTGATCATTATTTTAAAGGGAAAGAGATTCTATACCAACAAGATAATTATCTAGACCTATTTTCCAGTATTACCGGAATGCGTTTATACAACTATTTCAAAAAGAATTTACCCAAAACACAAAAAGCAGTTACTCAATATCAGGTTTATGAACAACTAAAACGCCTCATCTCCGAAGACTCCGTATTTCTGCTTCCCGAAGTACAGAACCTTGCATTACTATTCTATAGCATGCATCCAAAACCAATTAGCGAGATTTCGGTTACCACATGGCCTAGTGTCATCAATCAAATGGCTAACTTTTGTCCCTACTCAGAAATCAAGAATGCGGCTTTTTCAATACAGTCAAAAAAACACCGGTTTGAACGCGGAAATGAAGCTCCAATTATTAAACTATTGAATACCCAAGGAGAGTTAAAATCTCTTACAGACTTTAGAGGTCGGTATACCTATTTAGGTTTTATCAACTCAAAAAGTAGAACCTGTGTACAAGATGTCATCGTAACTTCTCAAATCAAAAAGAAGTATTCAAAAGTAAATTACGTTTTTGTAATCTGCGACCGTGATTCGCTAGAAATGCAAAACCTACCTAAGGAGAGCTCTAACCTAAGATATTTGTTTATTGACAAAGATTACGCTTCGCTAAAAGAATATGAAATTTGGAACTTTCCTGTGTATTATCTGCTAGATAAACATGGGTATTTTTTACAATCGCCAGCAGAGCGCCCAATGGATATTGTAGACGATTTCGCTATTTTATTTGCAAAAAAAACCAAGCGTAGAAGTTATGAAATCATTAAGGAATAATACGATTGGCTCCTTTTTTCAATAATCGTTTTACAATGGGATACGAATTTTTATTCATCCCCTTTATATCTTTTTGGGTTTTCCATTCCACCAAATCAATCCCCTCCTCGATTTGAGGCGTCAACTTTTGATTGGCATCCGTATGCATTACGTACCAAAAGGTTTTTTTCAACACAAGGCCATTTCGATCATACATATGGAACGTAGCATCAAGAAACTCCACCACCTTTAAATTATGTACACCACATTCCTCTTCGACCTCTCGCATACCACCGTATTCGGGACGCTCACCTTTTTTAAGATGTCCCTTAGGCAAATCCCATTTCCCGTTTCTATAAATAACTAAAAACTGATTTTGGTCATTAAACACCATTCCACCAGCGGCATGAACATATCTGAATTGATGTACAAAGGTCGTCCATAACTCATCTAAATCAAAGTGAGTAACATATATAGGTAACTTAGATTTACCCCGCTCTAACTCCCACACCATTTGCTCCAATTGTTTACCGTTTTTAAAAGCAACAATTTGACATTTCTTTTTTATGGAAATCTCCATATTATCCGTTAAAACAATAGGAGTTTTGTTTACAAAAACTTTATACATTTGCCGTTATGCTGAAAGATCATTCATCGCTCAAAGTAGCAGAATTTTTACTACAAATCAAAGCGGTTGTAATTCAACCGAAAAATCCCTTTACATGGGCATCAGGTTGGCAATCTCCAATGTATTGTGACAACCGTAAGATTTTATCTTTTCCTCTGATTCGTACGTTTATACGTCATGAATTTGTTAAAAAGATTGAGGAGCAGTATGGCAAACCAGACATCATTGCGGGGGTGGCAACTGGAGGTATTCCAATTGGAGCTTTAGTAGCTCAAGAAATGAACTTACCTTTTATTTACGTTAGACCGGAAGCAAAAGGCCATGGTTTGGGTAACCAAATTGAGGGTGTGTATGAGGAAGGTAGAATTGTTGTAGTTATTGAAGATTTAATATCTACAGGTAGCAGTTCGCTAAAAGCAGTTTCAGCTCTTCGTAAAGCAGGGTTAATTGTAAAAGGATTAGTTGCGGTATTTAGTTACGGATTTGATGTAGCTTCTCAAAACTTTATAGAAGCAGATTGTGATCACCATGTATTATCCGATTACAACACACTAATTGACCAAGCCATCAAAGGTAACTTGGTAGAACCAAATCAATTGGACTCTCTAAAAAGCTGGCGTGAAAACCCTTCTAACTGGACTCCTAAAGTATAGCTTATGTTGACCATTGAAAGCACCAAAGTTGATGTTGCTAAATCAGCTCAAGAGGTATTCGACTTTTTATTAGATTTAAATAATCTTGAGAAATTAATGCCTCAAGATCGTATTGAGTACTGGAAATCTACGGAAGACACCTGTCGTTTTGGGATTAAGAATTTATCTTCTATTGGAATGAAGATAAAAGAAAGTTCTGTCCCCAATCAAATTGTTCTTGAATCGGATGGAAAAAATCCATTTACCTTTAGTCTCACCATTTACATCAATGGTGATTCTGCTGTTAACAGTTACTTCGTTTTTGAGGGAGATGTAAATATGTTTATGAAAGCCATGGTTCAAAAACCGTTGAAACAGTTTTTCGACACTTTAGCTGAAAACCTTCCACAAGCAATAGATTAAATTACCATACGGGCTTGATGAAGCCCGTATGTATTTACCCTTCCAAACGTGTCCTCCAGCATAATCTGGCCGGACTCATCCACTCCTTTTACTACCAATTGGTGAATTTCATTACCCAACTCAAAGTCACATATTTCTTCTTTTCGGTATAATGAGTCGCCATACTCCTGGTTTAAAGAGTTTAAATTCTTTTTTACTTGTAAATACCTTTTTTCCAAATGAAAGGAAAGTTCTGACAATATCATTTCTAGGTTAAACCCTCTCCCTGTTTCTAGAATTAACGAGGTCGCATTTGGTGCATTTTCAAAAAGTCGCTGATTCACATTTAAACCAATTCCCCAAATACTGCTAGCCAGATAACTTCCTTTCATTGTAGACTCTATGAGAACCCCCGCAATTTTCATGTGATTTATGTAAATATCATTAGGCCATTTTATCTTCACCGTGTCTATGACATGGTTAGACAGAAGGTCCTTTATGGCCAAGGATACCAATTGAACCAAAACAAACTGGTTTTCAGATTTTATAAAGGTGGGATAAAAAACAAAACTGCTTAGGATATTTACATTTCTTTCACTACTCCAAACCCTTCCTCTTTGTCCTTTTCCATTGGTTTGGTTTGCTACCCTATACACCGTACCCTCAATCACCTTGGTAGCTTTCAATTCTTGGGATGCCCAATTATTTGTAGAGCCAATTTCATCCTTAAAATGTTGAATTTTTCCTGTAAATAGTGTTTCCAAAATAAAAGTGATTGTTAAACGGTTTAGTTCCAAAACAACGCCAAATTTAACATTTTTTAAACAGTATTTAGAGCTATTTATTCCAAATTATTTGCGATCAATAGCCAATAAATTCAAGGATTCACATCCAAATAAAGGAATGCTTTTTATCCGAAATTAAAACCATTAGAATCCTCTTTATTAGTTATCTTTGCGGACAATTTTTTTTAAAATTTTGATGTCCAAAAAATCAATGACCAATTCAAACACCGATTTAGTAGATGCTATTGTTAAGGGTATGCAAGAAAAAAAGGGATTAGACATCTCTATTGTAGACCTTACTGAAGTTTTAAACGCTTATGCTAATTACTTCATTATTTGCTCTGGTACCTCCAACACCAATGTTCAAGCTATCGCAAATAGTGTGGAAGAAATTACACGTGAATTGGTGGAAGAAAAACCTAAGCATATTGAAGGTTACCGTGAGGCTAACTGGATTTTGATGGATTATTTTGACACAATGGTACATATTTTCCAAGAAGAAGAACGTTCGCATTTTGATTTAGAGAATCTTTGGGCAGATGGAAAAATTACAAACATTACTGAAATCCAATAAAACTATAAATGAGCAACAATCAACCTAACAAAAAGAACACAAATCCGTTTCAAGGCGGGGGTGCCAAAAAATCACCAAACGGTGGATTCAATTTTTATTGGCTATATGCCATTTTTGCTATTGGATTAATTGGTATCAATTTCTTTAACTGGACACCACAACCAGAAAACATTACATTTACGGAGTTTAAACAAATGGTGGTTACCGGAGATGTTGATCATTTAGAAATCATAAATTCCGAACTAGGTAAAGTATATCTTACGGAAGATGCCCTGCAAAAGGAAGAGCATTCTAAAAACAAAAAAACTCCCGCTCCATCGGATGAAAATTCTTTTATGCCTAGAGGTCCCCAGTATGTTTTCAACGTACCTCAGGCGGATTTTTTCGGACAAGATATTCAGCAACTTGCAAACGACAATGGCTTAAAATACGACTACATTAAACAAGAAAATTGGTTTGGTGGAGCTTTAGAGATTTTACTTCCAATTGCGCTATTAATCGGTTTTTGGTTTTTGATTATGCGTAGAATGGGCGGTGGTGCCGGTGGAGGAAGTCAGATTTTCAACATTGGTAAATCTAAAGCTACGCTATTTGACAAAAATGATTCAATTAAAGTTTCTTTTAAAGATGTAGCTGGATTAGCTGAAGCTAAAGAAGAAGTAAATGAAATTGTAGACTTCCTTAAACATCCTCAAAAATATACGGCCTTAGGAGCGAAAATACCTCAGGGAGCTTTATTAGTTGGACCTCCCGGAACTGGTAAGACCTTATTAGCAAAAGCCGTTGCTGGTGAAGCTCACGTTCCATTTTTCTCATTATCTGGTTCTGATTTTGTAGAGATGTTTGTAGGTGTAGGTGCCTCTCGTGTAAGAGACTTGTTCAAACAAGCGAAAGAAAAAGCACCTTCTATTATCTTTATTGATGAAATTGATGCAATTGGTAGAGCTCGTGGCAAAAGTGCCATGCAGGGTTCTAACGATGAACGTGAAAACACATTGAATCAATTATTAACCGAAATGGATGGTTTTGGCTCTAACTCTGGAGTAATCATTTTAGCGGCTACTAACCGTGCAGACGTATTGGATACCGCGTTACTGCGCCCAGGTAGATTTGACCGTCAAATTCATGTAGATCTACCAGAGGTTAAAGAAAGAAAAGAGATTTTTGAAGTGCATTTGAAGCCTTTAAAATTGGTGAAAGACATTGACATTGAATTCTTGGCTAACCAAACTCCAGGTTTCTCAGGTGCTGATATTGCGAACTTATGTAACGAAGCAGCTTTAATCGCAGCGCGTAAGAAAAAGACATCTGTAGAAAAACAAGATTTCTTAGATGCAGTAGATCGTATTATTGGTGGATTAGAAAAGAAAAGTAAAATCATTGCTCCTAAAGAAAAGGAAACCATTGCTTTTCATGAAGCAGGACATGCAACTACAAGTTGGTTATTAGAACATGCCTTCCCATTGGTAAAAGTAACTATCGTTCCTAGAGGAAGATCTTTAGGTGCTGCGTGGTACTTACCAGAGGAACGTCAAATTACCACTACAGAGCAATTATTAGACGAAATGTGCGCTACCCTAGGGGGGCGTGCTGCTGAGCAAATCATTTTTGGTAAAATTTCTACCGGAGCATTAAGTGACTTAGAAAAAGTAACTAAGCAAGCGTATGCTATGGTAACCTATTACGGATTAGATGAAACCATTGGAAATGTAAGTTATTACGATTCTTCCGGTCAACAAGATTACTCTTTCCAAAAGCCATACAGTGACAAAACTGCTGAAGCAATTGATAAAGCGGTCAGCAACTTGATTGAACGTATGTATCAAAAAACGTTGAAGTTACTGGATGCTAACAAAGACAAATTAACAGCACTTGCGAAAACACTTTTGGAAAAAGAGGTGATTTTTAAAGATGATTTAGAAGCCATTTTTGGTAAAAGAACTTTTGAAGCAGATGTAATTAAAGAAAGAATTGCGAAAGAAGAATCTTCAAAAGCCATTGAATCTGCACCTATAGAAGAAATTGAAGCTCCTAAAGCGGCAACAACTAATAACGAAGAAACTACATCAACAACCGAAGAAAAATAATTCTTCGGACCAATTATTTGAGTTACAATTGACCTATTAATCGTAACTTTATACTAATAAAAACAAAGACTATGACTGATTTAGAAAAAAATGGTTGGGTAAGTATTTTTAAATCCAACGATAGCGTTGATGTAGATCTAAAAAAATCCAAATTAGCAGCAGCAGGAATCGAAGCAAACTTGTTTGATCACCAAGATTCTATGCTAACCACATTGAATAGCACTAAGCTTTCCGTTTCTTTATATGTGCATAAAGATGACGAAGCTAAAGCACTAGACATTATTCAAAATAACTAGTCTACTAGCATTGTTAACTAGAGCTATTTCAGGTGTAGTATTCATCACAATAGTGATTGGATCGTTATTTTTAGGATACTATTCTTCATTAATCCTATTTAGCATTATTGCCTTTATAGGAACTTTAGAGTATTACAAATTAGCAAAGAAGGTTTCTGTACCATTTAAAATTACAGGAGCTTTTTTTAGTTTATCGTTGGTTTTGGGAGCAGGATACCTAATCACTTCTCCACAATCTTTGTTTATCTATTCTATTTGGATGCTATTTGCCATTGCCTTCGTTATCCAAGTTCTGGCCTCTAAATCTAATAAGGCAATTTCCGATATATCAGTGACCATCACGGGAGCTTTCTATTTGGCTATACCGTTTATTTCTTTATTAATTATTGGTATCTATCCTTCGTTTTCTCCCATAAACTTTAATTGGTTAATGCCGTTATCTATTTACTTGCTTACGTGGACTAACGATACGGGTGCCTATTTATCTGGAAGATCTTTTGGTAAACACAAGTTATTTGAAAGAATTTCTCCTAATAAAACATGGGAAGGGTCAATTGGAGGGGGAATATTCACCATAATTGTAGCTTTGGTATTGCAACATTTCTTTGGTTTTTACAGTATTCCAGTATGGATAGGAATAGCTATATTAACCAGCATATTTGCCAACATTGGAGATTTATTGGAATCTACTTTTAAACGAAATGCCGAAGTAAAAGATTCAGGAAAAATCATGCCTGGTCATGGTGGAATACTGGATCGATTTGATGCTATTTTAATGACTGCACCGGTAGTATTGGCCTACTTATTTTTGGTTAGCAATTTATAACGACATTTAATTACATTTGCCGAAATTCGAATTATGCGTTTACACAAAGAAGGAACCGTTAGCATTATACTTTCATTAATTGTAGGTTCTATACTAGTATATTTAGGTTCGCTATTTTCAGAATACTTTATTGTTCAATTGATATTGGACCTTGGCGCTATCTATATTGTATGGATGGTGCTGTATTTTTTCCGTAATCCAGACCGTAAGTTTAATGCTGTTGAAGGGAATATCTATTCTCCAGTGGATGGAAAGGTAGTTGCCATTGAACGCGTGCATGTAGATGAATACTTAAACGAAGAACGTATTCAAATTTCTGTTTTTATGTCGCCTTTTAACGTGCATATTAACTGGTCTCCTATTTCAGGAATTGTAAAGTACTTTAAATATCACCCAGGTAAATTTTTGGTAGCATGGCATCCAAAGTCATCTACTTTAAATGAAAGAACGACTTACGTAGTAGAAAACGAAAACGGTAAAACGGTTTTGTTCCGCCAAATTGCGGGAGCTTTAGCGAGAAGAATTGTTCATTACAAAGAAGAAAAAGATACCGTAGGGGCTTGTGAAGAGTTTGGTTTTATCAAGTTTGGTTCGCGAGTGGATATATTTATTCCAATAGATTCAAAAGTTACGTGTAAAATTGATGATAAGGTACAAGGTAGACGAAGTGTTTTAGCCGAGTTTAACTAAATTCTATTTCACTTCTACAGAAACTCTAGGAGTTCTTTTAAGTGATTTACTTCATACTTAGGCTTAACGGTGGTCTTCTCCCTTTCTGGATTAAAAAACACACCATCCATTCCAATTTTTTGAGCTCCCTCAATATCTACTAATTGGTTATCTCCTATCATTAAACATTCATTAGCAGAGGCATTTGCCATTTGCAGAGAGTAATTAAAAATAGCAGGATGCGGTTTACGTGCTCCTGCTTTTTCCGAGGTAATAATTTCTTTAAAAAAAGGTGCCAAACCGCTTTGGGTCATTTTAATATCTTGTATTTCCTCAAAACCATTGGTAATAATATGCAAAATGTATTTTTCTTTTAATTCTGTTAACACATCAATAGTACCGGGGAATAATGCCCTCTTTACCGGGCTATTCTCAACATAAAAATCAGCTATCTCGAAAGACAAATCTAGATCCTTAATACCCAGACGATATAAAGATTGACGAAAACGTTCCGTTCGAAGCGTTTTTTTGCTCATCTTTCCATTTCGGTAATCAGCCCACATTTTGTAATTGTACTTTTCGTAAACTTCAATAAATTGATCCGTAGAAATTTCACCTCTTTCTTCTAAACTGAAGTGGGTATGAATCTCTTTCAAGGTCAACCTTGAGTTTGTTTTAAAATCCCACAAGGTGTGATCTAAATCAAAAAAAATGTGATTGTATTTAGTCATATGACTTTTATTGGATGTGAAGAATCCTCTTCACCAATTCGATTAATGGTCCAATTACAGGTTCAGAAAGAAGTGTTAAACCAATAGAAATTGGAATTAGCAAAACAGCAAAAATGCCGACTACTTTATTTTTACCAGGAAAGAACTTAGCAATAATCAATGCTGAAATTGGAATAGAAATAATAGGCGCTAAAGCCGCTATTCCAATAATTCCCGTATGTGTTTTCACCTTTACAATAGCACGTGACTTGGTGGAGAACACATGTTTTTTAACCTTATCGTTACCCACTAACTTATCCCACCAACCAAAAATGGCTACTCCAAAATAGTAAAAAATGGTAGCTCCTAGCAATGCCCCCGCATAGGTAATTACCATGGTTTCTATGGTTCCCATACCTGAGGCAAGCATAATACCGGGGGCCAATAATACCTTTGTGGCTGCCAGTAAAACAAAAAGTGCTATTCCTGCTATATGCGTCATTTTATTCCTTTTCTCCGTAGGCTAAATCACCGGCATCACCTAACCCTGGAATAATATAAGATTGGGCTGTCATTTCTGAATCAACCGCCCCGGTCCAAAATGTGGCTTTTGAGCGCACATTTTTTTTCAGGAACTGCATACCTTCTGAACTGGCTATGATAGAAACTACATGAACATGAACTGGTTGCCCATATTCTTCTACCAGCGCTTTATAAGCCAAAACCATAGACTGACCGGAGGCTAACATTGGGTCGCATAGAATAAGAGTCTTCCCTTTTAAACTCGGTCCTGACATATACTCTACTTGCACCTCAAAATCGTCTGCGGTAGAATGTTTTCTATACGCGGAAACAAAAGCGCTTTCCGCCTGATCAAAGTAGTTCAAAACTCCTTGATGTAATGGAAGACCAGCTCTTAAAACGGTAGCAATCACCGGTTGCTTTTTCATGACTTCCATGTCACAATCACCTAGCGGAGTTGTTACCGTTTCTGAACTAAAATCTAATTTCTTACTAATTTCATAGGCGAAAATTTCACCTAATCTTTCAATGTTTCGCCTGAAACGCATGGAATCTTTTTGAATCTTGGCACTACGGATTTCTTTAATAAATTGATTAAAGATGGAATTTTGTTCTCCTAAGTTGATTAGATTCTTCATGGCGAAAGGATTGGTTATTATTTAGCGATGTTTACTGCTCTTGTTTCTCTAATTACAGTTACACGAACTTGTCCGGGATAAGTCATTTCCGATTGGATTTTTTGAGAAATTCCGAACGAAATTTCACCAGCCATTTTATCGTCTACCTTTTCTGACTCTACCAATACACGTAACTCCCTTCCCGCTTGAATAGCGTAAGCCTTGGTTACTCCTTCGTGATTCAATGCTAATTCTTCTAAATCCTTTAAACGTTGAATATAGCTTTCTACTACTTCACGTCTTGCTCCGGGACGGGCACCTGAAATGGCATCACATACTTGAACAATTGGAGATAATAAACTAGTCATTTCAATTTCATCGTGATGCGCTCCAATTGCATTAATAACCTCCGGATGTTCATTGAACTTCTCAGCCATTTTCATACCCAAGATTGCGTGAGGCACTTCCGGCTCATCTTCTGGCACTTTACCTATATCATGTAAAAGTCCAGCACGTTTAGCCAATTTGGTATTTAAACCTAGCTCAGACGCCATTGTTGCGCAAAGATTAGCTACTTCACGAGAGTGCTGTAATAAGTTCTGCCCGTAAGAAGAACGATACTTCATTCTACCTACCATTTTGATTAATTGCGGATGAAGGTTATGGATCCCCAAATCAATCGCAGTTCTTTTACCCACCTCTACAATTTCTTCTTCAATATGTTTGGTCGTTTTTCTAACAACATCTTCAATACGCGCAGGGTGGATTCTACCATCCGTTACTAATTGATGTAATGATAAACGTGCAATTTCTCTTCGTACAGGATCAAAACAAGATAAGATAATAGCCTCTGGGGTGTCATCTACAACAATTTCAACTCCGGTAGCCGCTTCAATAGCTCGAATATTCCTACCCTCTCTACCAATAATTCTACCTTTTACATCATCACTATCAATGTTGAAAACAGAAACGGAGTTCTCAATAGCATGTTCAGTAGCTGTGCGTTGAATTGATTGAATGACAATTCTTTGAGCTTCTTTATTGGCGCTAATCTTTGCATCTTCGATAATGTCTTGCATTAAGCGTGCTGCATTATTTTTAGTTTCACCCTCTAAAACTTCTAGTAATTCTTTTTTTGCATCCTCAGCAGAAAGTCCTGAAATAGACTCTAATCGATCTACAGCAGTAGCTAAAGCCTTTTCAAGGTCAATTTGCTTAGTCTTATTATGCGTAATTTGTTTTTCTAGTTTCGCAGTAAGGTCTTGATTTTGTTTTTCTGCTTTATTAATCTCTCCGAGTTTTTGGTTCAACTTGGTTTCTTTATGTTTCACCCGCTGTTCCGCCTGGTTCATTTTTTGATTCTTGGCGTTAATGCCTTTTTCGTGCTCCGATTTTAACTGTAAGAACTTTTCTTCCAGCATGGCGCGTGAATTGATTGGGCGACTCTGATGAGAAGCCAAGGCAGCTATCTGGCTATCTTTGGGGCGGGACAAGAAATATTTTAGCGATTCCGCGGTAGAAACAAACTCAGCTTCACCAGTAACAATTACCTGGCGCTCTAGATTGGTCCAAGGAAATAGCAGGGCTATTTTATTGCTCTGCTTTAGTTCTCGCGCTTTACGGCTATCAAGATTAGTAAAAAATACAAAACCTTTTTCATTAAAATATTTTAATAATACCGTGCGCAATGAAGGCATACCATTTTCCCCTACCGTTGCCACACTCATCGCTGTAGGGTCCGTCATAGGGGTTTGAGTAGCCACAGATAACCATTGTTCAAACTGCACCATAGGGTCGGCATTTAACTCACTGCGCTTTAAGCCCTGTCTCTTATACACATCTCCGAGCCCACGAGACTCCTGAG
>CAJXPI010000029.1 GCA_913057875.1 uncultured Flavobacteriales bacterium | reverse complement strand
ACAGAGTAGATCGTCGGCAGCGTCAGATGTGTATAAGAGACAGCTTCAGAGGATATGTATTCCTTAGAATTGAAAAATATTGAGTCATATTGGCAATTAATTTCTCTACCTTATTCAGACTTGACTGCATTGGTAAATGGTGCTCCCTCTACTCCAAATGGGAATGGAATTCATGAACCGGATAAACTACTAGAGGTGCGTACGTTATTTCTTGCAGATCCCTCCTCAGGGTACTCTCAAACCTTTATGGATTATATGATTTTCACTGAAAATGAAGGCTTAAATCCATGATAAAATACGTTCTAAATATCAGCCTTTTGGCAAGTGTTTTCATAGGAGTAACGAGTTGTGTTAGTTTGAAACAAAATGAGTTATACGTAGATGTTCCAAATCCAAACGATACGTTATTCTATATCTCCAGTGAAATATATAGAGATTATGTTACATCCGAAGGGTGGGTGACCGAAGACCAAAGGTGCATTAAGGCTAAAACTACAAAAGAAGCCGCATTTGATGGGGAGCTCGGAATAGATTTAACTTGGAATAAAACACAAGAAGGTTGCCCCTGGTTAGGATTTGGATTTGGTTGGGATAATTGGACTGGAAAAGATTTGTCTGCAATAAAAAATACTGCAGCGATTCAATTTCATGTGCGAATGGTAGAGGGTGAACGGAGTAATTTACCTTGGGCTTTTGGTTTAGAGGATTTTACAGGTGCTCAGGCTTGGTTAGGAATGAGTACGAATGCCATTAAATCGGAGAAAATTACTACGGAATGGACCCGTGTTGAACTACCTCTTTCAGAATTTAATTGGGAAGAACAAGGAGCAAATGTGAGTAATATCAAGCAAATCATTTTTAATACAGAAGCCGATGGTAGAATCTATATCGATGAAATAAAGATCGTTCCTTACAAGGGTGGTTTTAGAAATAGAACAACGTTAAAAGAATTACCCAGTGCTTTTGTAGTAGATGGAAAAACCGATGACGCCATTTGGAGTTCAGATTCCATTATGTTCGGAGCAAATGAATTACATCTAGCAGTTGAAAAAGATTACTTGTGTGTAGCGTTAAAGGTAATAGATGAAAATCCGCTTGAAAATAGTTTTACCCAAAAGGAAATTTTTAGAGGAGATGCTTTGGAGCTAGCTTTTAGCACCGATCCATCCGCAAACTCGCGTAGAACAAATTATTTAAGTACGGATCAGCATATTGGAATTGGTTTTTCTGGAAATGAAATTCGTACTTGGGATTGGCAAGATGAACGAGAGTTTAAAGTCATCGAATACAAAACAACATTATGGGATGGTGGTTACATTTTTGAAGCCAAGATTGCCTTTTCAGAATTGAAGGCAGAGACGTTCCAAAACCAGGTTTTGTATGGGTTTGAAACAGCCGTAGATCATGGAGATAAAAACGGAAGAATTAGTCAGGAAAGATGGAACGATCGATCTAATAATGGCTTTTATGAAAACCCATCACTGTGGGGTGAATTGTATTTAGATCTTCCAGTAAAAACAAATAAATAAAATTCGCATGAAAAGTAATCATACACTATATCTCCTTGGTGCATTGTTTATGATGTCCTTCGCTTCTTGCGAGCAAAGTGAACCCAATTTTACTGGTCGGGACGGTAATGTGCTCACTTTTTCGGGAATGAAATGGGATATAAAAACAGGGTTTAATGGACCAGGGCCTAATTACTTTAAAGGACATCCAAACGATATATTTATTGATGATAATGGGTATTTACATCTATCGGTAAACGAAAGAGAAGGTACCTGGAATTGTACCGAAGTGGTGAGTCAAGACACCATGGGATATGGGAAATATGTATGGACTATTGAAGGAAATGTGGTCAACATTGATAGAAATATTGTTCTTGGACTTTTTACTTGGGATAATAACACCTTTCAAGAACAAGCCAATAGTGAAGTAGATATTGAATTTGCAAAATGGGGAGATCCGGATGAAGAATATACCCTTCAATACGGAGTGCAACCTATTGCTTTTGGCCCGTATAACGAAGAGCGTGTTTTTAAGCCTCTTGAGGATAATAACAACTGGATTGGGGTGAGTACACATGCGTTCACTTGGACAGACACTTTGATTACTTGGGAGAGTTGGTCCGGGAGTAACATTGACGGAAAATTACCTAATGCTAGTTGGACTTTTGATTTATCAAATCCGGCTAAGCGCAAATTTGAAGGTCAAAATGTAAGTGACCCAATCATTATTCCAGCACCTGGAAGTACTACAAATGCACGTATGAATTTATGGTTAGTGAATGGGCCAGAAGGACCATTTGTTCCCGTACGTCATGAAGTGATTATTAGAAGTTTTGAATATACACCTATCCAGTAGGTTCATCTTAAAGAGTATAAAATGAAGAAGACAAATACCAATGTGATAATGATGACTGCGCTTATTGTGGCGCTAGGTGGATTATTAATGGGGTTTGATGCGTCCGTTATTTCTGGTGTGGTTGGATTTATTGAAGTAGAGTTTGATCTTACTAAATTAGAATTAGGATGGTCAGTAGCATCATTGACCTTAACCGCAACTGTTGCTATGATGTTGGCAGGTCCTTTAAGTGATAAAATTGGAAGAAGAACAGTGTTGCGCTATGCCGCAATTTTATACGCTATTTCAGCCGTAGCATCCGCGTTAGCGCCCAATTTTATTACCTTGGTTATTGCCAGAATGATTGGTGGTTTTGGAGTAGGTGCATCTTTGATTTTAGCTCCCATGTACATTGCTGAAATTTCTCCTTCAGATGTAAGAGGAAGAATGGTGAGTTTCAATCAGCTAAATATTGTGATCGGAATTTCTTTGGCATTTTTTACCAATTACCTCATTCTTCAATTGGGTAAAAGTGATGCCGCTTGGGCTATAAACCTCAAGTTTGATGCCTACAATTGGAGATGGATGTTAGGGTTAGAAGCCATTCCTGCCATTTTCTACTTCCTTGGACTTTTTGCCGTGCCCCGAAGTCCACGCTGGCTATTGATGCATGGTGAGTCAAAAGAGGCTGTAGAGACTTTGGCAAAATTCACCGACTCCAAAGAGGCTCAAGAACAAATTAACACCATTAAAAAAAGTTTAGGAAAGGATGATGAAAGTCAAAAGTCGAGTGTAACAGATCTTTTTCACCCTAGCATGAAACTGGTTATTACCATTGGAATAGTGGTAGCTGCTTTGCAGCAGCTTACAGGAATTAATTCCGTGTTCTTTTACGCACCCATGATATTTGAACAAAGTGGTCTGGGTACGGATGCCGCAGTTTTTCAGGCAATATTAGTCGGTCTAGTCAATTTAGTTTTCACCATTTTGGCCATTCTATTTATTGATAGGTTAGGAAGAAAGCCGCTGTTAACCTTTGGTGTAGCCGGAATTGTAATCTCCATGTTTGTGCTATCATACGGATTTAGCCAAGCTACGTATTCAATGTCTGATGAAGCGTATGTAGAACTGTCTTCCTCTGCTGAATTAAAAGGATTGTCTCCATTAATAGATCAAACCTTCGAAGAGGAAGATGAGTTGGAACAATCCGCTATTGGTCTTGTTGGTAAAGAAGTATACGAAAGCCATAAAAGCAGCATTTTAAACAGTTCCATCCATATGAATACCATGCTCATTCTGGTAGCCATTTTATCTTTTGTGGCCTCTTTTGCCATCTCTATTGGCCCAGTGATGTGGGTGCTTTTTTCTGAATTGTTTCCAAATAAAATTCGTGGACTGGCTATTTCTTTTGTGGGATTAATCAATTCTGCGGTGAGTTTTATTGTACAATGGGTATTTCCTTGGGAATTAGATGTATTAGGTAGTTCTGCTACTTTCTTAATTTACGGAGTATGTGCCTTGTTTGGACTCATTTTTATTGTAAAGGTTATTCCTGAAACAAAAGGTAAATCGTTGGAAGAATTAGAAGCGCAATTGGTGAATTAATGAGAAATTTCCTTTTATATACTCTAGTATGTTTGGTATTCGTTTTTAACGCATGCACTTCTCCATTAGGGGATACTCCTACTATTACTACGCAGGTAAATAAGCAGGTGGATTTTGTGGAGGTGTATTTTACAGAATTGGAAGCTAATTTAAATCAGGGAGAAGCATTTCCTTTTCAGATTTCCATACCCCAGGCCGGAAGATATCAAGTAGAGGTTTTTGCAAAAATAACCAGTGAAAAAGCCACTATTTGGATAGAGGATTATATTAATAATCAAGATGATCGAACGTATAATGTGACGGGTAATATGAAATTCTCCCTTGAAAGTAACTCTGCCGTTATTGATGGCTCCCCATTTAATGCGGGTGAACATCCATTAAAAATTCATTCAAAGGAAGGGAGTATTAAGGTACAGCGGATCCGGTTTTCATTGCTTAAGAATCACCAACCTACACCTACTACCTATACACAGCAAATGGCTGGTGGACAATGGGATTTAGTGTGGAGTGATGAGTTTAACGGTGAAGGACTTCCAGATACTTCTAAATGGAATTTTAATATTGGAAATTGGGGTTGGGGAAATAACGAACTCCAGTACTACACCGAAAATGAAACTAAAAACGTACGTCAAGAAAACGGTAATTTAATTATTGAAGCGCATAAGAACTCCAATGATGAAGGTTGGACTTCCGCTCGTTTAACCACCCAAGGAAAAGAAACTTTCTTGTATGGGAGAGTAGAATTTAGAGCTAAAGTCCCTTCGGGGCGAGGTACATGGGCTGCTGGATGGTTTTTGGGAGATGACTATGTAGACGAAGTTTCGTGGCCGTATTGCGGTGAGATTGATGTATTGGAATGTGTAGGTTTTGAAATTGATGATCTTACTGGAAATGGATTAAACCACGCTACCTGCCATACACGAAGCTACTACTTTAAACAAGGTAACCAGATAGGAAGTGATATAGAAGTAGAAAATATGCAAAACCAGTTTCATGTTTATGCGATGGAATGGTACCCGAGTGAAATAAAAGCGTTTGTTGATGGGGTTCATTATTATACCTACGATAAAAATGCTAACGAATTAGAATGGCCCTTTCAAGAGCCACAAAACATTGTAATTAACCTTGCTATTGGCGGAGGTTGGGGTGGAGCTAAAGGAATAGATAGCACTTATACAAACCATCAATATGTCCTAGATTATATCAGAGTTTACCAATCAGTAGAAGGAGGCGCGGAATGATTAAAGGGTTACTAAATAGTTTGCTTATTATTTTAGTGTTAGGTTGTCAAAACCCGCAGGTCGATAAATATACGATAGAGATATTTCAAACCTCTAGGTCGGGAGATAAGCTAAAAAAGGTTCCTGAATCCGGAAAAGAGACCTCTCAAATTATTCAGATTTTACCTAATGAGAAGTATCAAAAAATAACCGGATTTGGGGGTGCCTTTACCGAGTCTTCTGCTCATTTGTTGAATGAAATAAGTCCGCAAAGAAGAGCGGAAATAATACACGCCTATTTTAGTAAAAATGGGGCAAATTATTCGCTTACTCGAACCCATATGAATAGCTGTGATTTTTCACTTGACCATTATTCCTATGCCGTGCATCCAAACGATACGGAATTAGTTCATTTTTCAATAGCTCCAGATCTGGATGATTTAATTCCAATGATCAAGGATGCACAAAGCATTAGCAAGGATGGATTTAAAATTGTTGCTTCCCCTTGGACAGCTCCTCCATGGATGAAAGATAATGGAGATTGGTATGGAGGTAAATTGCTACCCGAGTATTACTCAACTTGGGCTTCTTTCTTTTCTAAGTACTTATCAGCTTACAAAAATGAAGGTATTGATATTTGGGGGGTAACTGTTGAAAATGAACCATTGGGTAACGATAGCCATTGGGAAAGTATGCATTATACCCCGCAAGAAATGAGCTTGTTTGTCAAGGATCATTTAGGTCCACAATTAAAAAAAGATGGTTGGCAAACGGAGATTTTGGTCTATGATCAAAATAGAGGAGAGGAACTAGAAGAATGGGCCAAAGTGTTACTTACAGATGAAGAATTAAAACCTTGGATTTATGGTACGGCAGTTCATTGGTATACGGGTACTCAAAATTGGTTCCCAAAATCATTGCAATACACCCATGATTTGGCTCCAGAAAAGCATATTGTCCATACTGAAGGGTGTGTAGATAGCGAAATCCCTCACTGGGAAGACGATGGTTGGTATTGGCAAAAAGAAGCCACCGATTGGGGGTACGATTGGGCGAAACCCGAAAACAAACATAACCACCCCAAATACGTGCCCGTGTACCGATATGCACGTGATATTATTGGATGTATGAATAACTGGGTAGAAGGATGGATTGATTGGAATATGGTACTAGATGAAAAGGGCGGGCCTAATTTGGCTAGCAATTGGTGCGTGGCTCCGGTGTTAGTAAACGTAGAAAAAGATGCCGTTTATTACACGCCCATGTACTATGTAATGAGTCACTTTAGCAAGTATATCCGCCCAGGTTCTACACGAGTTGGGGTGAGTTCTTCGGATAACCAACTCATGGTAACAGCCACTGAAAAGGATGGTAATTATACCCTGGTGGTCTTAAATATGTCGCCAGATAACAAATTATTTCAAGTGGAATTAAACGGGTTTTCTTCTAATATAGAAATGGAAGGAGAAGCTTTACAAACCATTGTTCTTAAAAAAAATACGAGTAACTAATATGAGCGGAAAGCCATTATATATAGGATCTAATAAAATTGTTCCCATTCCAAAAGGAGGAACGGGCGAGTTTGTAAAAATTAAGGGAGAAACATTTTATAAGATTAATGGGTTAGGCAGTATGCCTACATTTTTCATGACGGTGGTGAGTAGCACCGATCAATGGATGTTTTTAGCGAGTAACGGAGGATTATCGGCAGGTAGAAGAAATCCAGGTTGTGCTCTATTTCCTTACTACACTGATGATAAAATTATTGATAGCGGAGAAGTAACTGGGAGTAAGTCCATCCTTAAAATTTTGAAGGATAATAAGTGGTATTTGTGGGAACCGTTTACTGAAAGATACCGAGGGATTTATGACGTTACACGTAATATATACAAAAACAAAATTGGAAGTAAAGTCTTGTTCGAAGAATGTAACCATGATCTACAAGTTACCTTTAGGTATAGTTGGTCTTTTTCAAACAAATTCGGCTTTGTCAAAACTTCTGAGGTTGAAAATAATTCCAAATCGGGATTGGAATTAGAGGTGTTGGATGGACTACGAAACTTATTGCCTTATGGCGTAGATTTAGATATACAAGCTTCTCGAAGTACCTTGGTAGATGCGTACAAAAAGAATGAACTAGACAAAACTACCGGTTTAGGGGTGTATAGTCTCAGCTCAATGATCGTTGATAAGGCAGAACCAAGCGAAGCTCTTAAAGCCACCACCGTTTGGAGTAAAGGGTTAGAAAATTCAAAATTTTTATTGAGTTCGGAGCAATTAAAAAGCTACCGTAGAGGAGCAAAATTGGTAACTGAGAATTTCACCAAGGCCAGTAAGGCTTGCTATTTTATTGGTTCAAAACTGTCCTTGAAGCCTAAAGAAATAAAAAACTGGATTATTGTTTCCGAAGTGAGTCAGAGCAATACTGAAGTCATCAATCTGAAAACAGAATTGGAGACAAATCCGAATATTGTAGACTTAGTAAAAGCCGACATAAATAAAGGTAGCGAAAATCTTAAAAGGATAGTTGCTTTAGCAGATGGGCAACAAAGAAGTAACCACCGATTGAGTTCAGGGCGCCATTTCTCAAACGTATTGTTTAACGTCATGCGCGGAGGTGTTTTTGAAAATATCTATGAGGTTGACTCTGCGGATTTTGCAGCTTTTTTTAAAACTACTAATCCAGTAATATTTAGAGAAAATAAAAATTTTGTAGAACAAATTGGCGAAAGTATTTCCTATCAAAATTTGATTGGTTTGTCCGAAAATGACGCTGATTTAAATCGTATTTGTTTAGAATATTTACCCCTGTCCTTTAGCCGAAGACATGGTGATCCTAGTAGGCCATGGAATTACTTTAATATTGATTTATATACCCCAGAAGGGAAAAAGAAATTTAATTACGAGGGGAATTGGAGAGATATTTTTCAGAATTGGGAGGCCTTGGCATTTTCTTTTCCATCTTACATAATGGGCATGATTACCAAATTCGTAAACGCATCCACTATTGATGGATACAATCCGTACCGTATCACACGTGACGGAATTGATTGGGAAGTTATTGAACCCAATGATCCCTGGTCTTACATAGGATATTGGGGAGATCATCAGGTAATTTATTTACTAAAACTTTTAGAACATGCTGAAAACCACTTTCCAGGAGAAATTGGAAAGGTATTAAATTCTCCTTCTTATGTTTTTGCAAATGTGCCTTACAGAATTAGAGGTTTTGAATCCATTTTAGAAAATCCAGATGACACCATTGATTTTGATCATCAATTGGAAGAGCAAATAAAAAAGAATAGGGAAACCTTCGGAGCAGATGCCAATTTAATATGGAAAGATGGCAAACTGCTTAAAAGTACACTGGCTGAAAAACTGCTGATTATGGCACTCACTAAACTATACAATTTTGTTCCGGATGGAGGTATTTGGTTAAATACTCAACGACCAGAATGGAATGATGCTAATAATGCTTTAGTGGGTAATGGATTGAGTTTAGTTACACTGCATTACCTCAGACGTTTTATAGTATTTGCTAAAGACATTTTTGGTCAAAATAAAACGGATTACATGGTGCATGAAGCCACTGCTAATCTGTTAAATGAATTGCTGAATGCTTTTGGTAAAGAAGCATATAATAAAACGGTTTTTACTCCTACTTCTAGAATGAAGTTTGTGAAAAAAATAGGTGAAGCGGGCGAAAAGTACCGTACAAAGGCCTACCAATTTTTTGAGGGTGAAAATAAAGTGAATATGGCTTCCTCTGCTATTATGGAGCTTTTTGAAAATGCCCTCATCTTAATAGAAGATACTATTGTTAAAAGTAAAAGAGCCGATGGTTTGTATCATTCTTATAACCTAATGGTTCAAGAGGAAAAAGGATTGAAAATTTCCTTTTTGTATGAAATGTTAGAAGGTCAAGTGGCAGCCATAAGTAGTGGTATGTTAACGGCAGAGGAGGTTTTAAATGTTTTAGATGAGTTAAAGCAGAGCAAAATGTATAGAGAAGACCAATACAGTTATATGCTCTATCCAAACAAAGAATTAAAACCATTTATTGAGAAGAATGAGATTCCTCATAGTTTCGCAAAATCTTCTACGCTTTTTGCCACATTAATTTCAGAAAATGATCGTTCTTTAATTGAGAAAGATCAAAATGGAGGATATCATTTTTCGGGAGATCTTAAAAATGCCAAGGATGTAAAAAAGGTGCTCCAAGTACTTAAAAAATCTAAGTTTAGTGAACTGGTAATTGTTGAGGAAGATTTGGTTTTAGGCGTTTTTGAAGAAGTTTTTGATCACCTTTCCTTTACCGGTAGATCAGGCACATTTTATGGCTATGAAGGACTAGGTAGTATTTACTGGCATATGGTGAGCAAATTATTGCTGGCTGTTCAAGAAAACATTTTACTCGCTGATGTTGCCAATATTAGCGAGGATATTATTGGAAGATTAAAAGATCATTATTATGAAATCCGTGCAGGTATTGGAATTAATAAATCACCTAAATTGTATGGTGCTTTTCCAACCGATGCCTACTCTCATACTCCAAGTGATGCGGGTGCTCAACAGCCGGGAATGACTGGTCAGGTTAAAGAGGATGTAATAAACAGATGGGCTGAATTGGGAGTTCAGGTAAGTAAGGGTCGGATTGAAATTAATCCAGCTATTTTAGATAATAAAGAATTGTTAGATCATGATTCTGCTTTTAATTTTTTGAATGTAAAAGGACAATTTGAAGAAGTAAAAGTGCCTCAAGGGGCTTTAGCTTTTACCTATTGTGGAGTGCTGTTTTTGTATCAGCAATCGTGGGAAATTGGGGTGGAGGTATTTGAAAATGACAAATTGTTTTTTGAATCTCCCGAATTGAAATTAGACGAGGTTAGTAGTCAGAAAATTTTTGAAAGGTCTAATGAAATATCCATGGTAAGAGTTTCATTCCCATTTTAAATAAAAGAATTAGATAGAATGACAGGAAATACAAAAAATATAAAGTCCATTGCGGTGCTCACATCGGGTGGTGATTCTCCCGGAATGAATGCTGCTATTCGGGCCGTGGTGCGTGCCGGGTTGTTCTATAAAAAAAAGGTGTTTGGGGTACGAAACGGGTATGATGGCTTAATTGATAATCGAATTGAAGAGCTAGATACGAATTCTGTAAAACACATCTTGAATGCCGGAGGAACATTTTTGAAATCAGCCCGAAGTGAACGGTTTAGAACCAAAGAGGGAAGAGCTCAAGCTTTTAAGAATTTGGAACATCTAGGAGTCGATTCACTAGTCGTAATTGGAGGGAATGGATCCTTCACCGGAGCTAATATTTTTAGCGAAGAGTTCGAAATTCCGGTAGTGGGAGTTCCAGGTACCATTGACAACGACTTGTTTGGTTCAGATCGCACCGTGGGCTATGATACCGCAAATAATACGGTATTGGAATGTGTGGATAAAATTAGAGACACGGCAACATCTCATAATCGCTTGTTTTTGGTAGAGGTTATGGGGAGAGATGCCGGTTTTATAGCGTTAAACACTGGTTTAGCTAGTGGTGCATTCGATATTATTTTACCGGAAGAGAATAAAACCTATGAGGATTTATTTGCGGAGGTTAAAAGAGGCGCTGCTAATAAAAAGACTTCCAATATCATCATTGTATCTGAGGGAAATAAGTTAGGCCCGACCTATGATATTGCGAAAAATTTGCATAAAAATTTTCCTCATTTAGATATTAAAGTCACCATATTGGGCCACCTTCAAAGGGGCGGCTCTCCTTCTTGTTTAGATCGTGTTTTGGCGAGTGAATTAGGCGTGCATGCGGTGGAGGGTTTGTTAAATGGAAAGTCAAGAGTAATGGTAGGTAAAGTGAATAATCAGCTTACCTACACCTTCTTTGAACAAGCCATATTTAACAAGGCTTATATCAATCAAGATCTATTAAGAATATCAAAAATATTATCAATATAAGAGCTTATGAAAACTAGAATTGCAATTAACGGATTTGGACGAATAGGAAGGTTAGTATACCGAAACCTACTAGCTCGCGAAGATTACGAAGTAGTAGCTATTAATGATCTCACAAATACAAAAACCTTAGCGCATCTGTTACATTATGATTCGGCACATGGGCAGTTAGGAGTAGATGTGAGTTCAACCGAATCGAGTATTACGGTGGCAAATCATGAAATACAAGTCAGTGCAGAAAGAGATCCTGAGAATTTACCGTGGAAAGAATTAGCCATTGATATAGTGATTGAGTGTACTGGGTTTTTTAGAAATCAAGAGGGGTTAAATAAACACATCACGGCAGGTGCCAAGAAGGTGGTTCTTTCTGCTCCAGCACAAGGGGATGTAAAAACTATTGTGGTTGGGGTAAATGAGGAAATTCTAACGTCTGAAGATACGATTGTGAGCAATGCATCATGTACCACTAATTGTTTAGCGCCTATGGTTAAGGTACTGGATGATAATTTTGGAGTTGAAAAAGGATTTATGACCACCGTGCATAGTTATACGGGAGATCAAAAACTTCAAGACGCACCTCATTCTGATTTACGAAGATCACGAGCAGCTGCATTTTCTATAATTCCTACTTCTACCGGAGCAGCAAAAGCTGTAGGAAAGGTAATGCCTCATATGCAAGGTAAGTTAGATGGAATGGCCATGAGAGTACCTACCATTACTGGTTCGGCAACTGACTTAACGGTTGAGCTAAAAAATGAGGCAACCGTTGATCAGATTAACCAGGCCATGAAAGAGGCGTCTAATGGGATGCTTGGTGCCATGAGATATACGGAAGACCCAATTGTTTCAGCAGATATTATTGGAGACCCTCATGGTTGTATATTTGACGGCCTTTTGACCAGCGTTAACGGAAACATGGTTAAAGTAATGGGGTGGTATGATAATGAGTCGGGTTATTCAGCTAGACTGGTGAAACTGTTAGATTTGATAAAAAGTAAATAAACATGATTTTAATTGCAGAAAGTGGCTCCACAAAATGCGATTGGGTACTATTGGATGGAAGTGGCAATGAATTAAACCGATGGAAAACCATTGGGTTTAACCCCTATTTCCATACTGCAGAGGAAATTGTTTCTCACCTGTCCAATACAAAAGAGGTAGAAACCTATCGTTCGCAAGTTCGAGCCGTCTACTTTTATGGGGCCGGATGCAATACTTCTAAATTAAAAATGATTATAAAGAATGCTTTAGACCAGGTGTTTATTCATTCACAAAATGAAATTGGGCATGACTTGGAGGCGGCTGCTTTCTCTGTTTATGAGGGGGCGCCTTTAATTGCTTGTATCATTGGAACAGGTTCGAATAGCTGCTTTTTCGATGGAGAAAAAATATCGGAGAACACTCCGGCTTTGGCATTTATTTTAGGTGATGAAGGTTCTGCTAGTTATATTGGGAAAAGACTGGTTACAGATTTCCTATATGGGAAAATGCCTCAAGACATAGCTTGTGACTTTAAAGATAATTATCCTTTTACAAAGGATGAGGTAATTGATCGGGTTTATCATCAATGTCATCCTAATGTGTATTTAGCTAGCTTCGGAATTTTTGCTGGGAAACATTCAAAGACCCCTTACATTCGAAATATAGTTAAGGAGGGTTTTGATACGTTTATTGAAAACCATGTGGCTTGTTATTCAAACGCAAATCAAGTGAAAGTATCTTTTGTTGGATCTGTAGCCCAAGCTTATCAAGGAATCATGGAAGAATGTTTACGAATTCGAGGCTTTAAGTTAGGTGAAATTGTAGCGCAGCCTATAGATAGTTTAGTCACCTACCATATTAAACAACTTCAGGTTTCTTAGAGTTGCGTTTTCTAATCCATTTTAAAGTCAAAATTTTAATGTGTAGGATATGTAATTGCCTCCTTGTTTTCTAGGTCTAGAATATTACATTTGTGGGCGTTGAAATTTGGGTTTCAGCGTTTGAAATAAAAGGGGGATTAGCTCAGTTGGCTAGAGCGCTACACTGGCAGTGTAGAGGCCATCGGTTCGAATCCGATATTCTCCACTTTCGTACTTGGGTACTTCGGTACCGGTTAACTTGAACGAGAATTCTAAAACGTCCACTGGCTTCCACCGTGGGCGTTTTTTTGTGTTCACTGGTTCCGAAAATAAGAAAGGTAAGTTTACCCTCCCATTTTTTTAAATTAATACTTTTCAAAGTCTCCAAGTGTCCATTTATCCTCAGAATCAGAGAATAATTCGGGTTGCGGACCATACCATCTAAATAAAGTAAACCAAGATCCATCTCCCACAGTAGGTACATGGTTGGAATTTGGCATTCCTGATGGACATTCAGGGCCGAATGTTAATGTCACTGAGCCATCATCATTTGTAACCAAATCCTGTTGCAAAGAAGAAACAGCCACTTTATCAACATCGTCAAAAAATGTACCTCCAGTTTCAAACTCATACACATTCACGGACCAAAACTTTTCAGCAGGTACATTTGCAGGAACCGATAGCTTATAGGTTCCATTACTATTCAAAACATTCCCCTCTTTATCCTTTTGACCAATCAGATAATAGGTATCTCCTCCCAAATGTTTTGGGCCCCAAATAGCCCAGTGCCAAGTTTGGGCTCTTGTTTCCCAATGGTAAACACCTTCATTATCAACGTAAGTGAATTGTGTTTGAGCTTCTACAGGCGCTACGGGAGTGGTCCAGTTTGATCCAGGGAAAAATTTACTCCCAATGTTCCTGAACCCTGCTTGTAGTTCAGCTTTAATTTCACCGGCAACTCTTTGATGAGATTCATCAGGGATAAATTCTTTCCCTTTTTCGATCCCAAGTATACCCATCTTGCTTATAAAGCTCGCATCAATTTCTTTATGCTTCTCCGTTTGAATGTAAAGGTCAATAAGTCTAAAGAAGTTTTCGTCATAAGGTGGTTTAGGGTCGTATGGCTTGTTTTCTCCATCAACAAATACAGTTTCATCATTTGAACCATAACGATAGAGTTTCATTTTCTTAATAAAGATTTCCGTTCGTGCAAGGTCTTCTTCTTCGAAGGATGGGGGCGTAATTCTCAATCCTGCAACGGAATTATAATGGGCACTGGGAATATGAAGATAGCCAGAAGGTATTTCACCCTCAAATCCGGGCGGAGTTATCAGAATTTTACCGCCCATTCCTTTATCAATTCCATTATCTCCACCCACATCTTCTAGAGGTACCATAAAGGGGTCGATAATTGAACCGAATATACTTATGTCTGTTTCCGACTTTGGAATTTCCAGTACCATTGGTCCATCAAAAGTTTCAATGGGTGCAGAAATGTATAGTGCTACATCATTGGGTGTTAGAATTTTATTATGATGATCAAAAGGTTGAGACCAGTAAAGAATTTGGTTAGGCATTGCGCCCATATCTCGTGCATTTGCTTCTTTTTGAGCAAAAAAGGAAACCAACGGCATCCCCCATTTCCCGAGTTCTATCGCTATCTGTTCATTTTCTTCCGAGATAGCAAAGGCAACACTAGTTTTCGCAATGTTTTCATTACCCTTATTCTCATTTTCATCAGAACAAGCTCCTAAAAGTAATACCACCCCAATCAAAAAGATTCCCGATTTAAATTTATTCATAGTCATAATTGTTTGTCTTTTATTAATAAATCACCGATTCATCTATTTTTTAAGTTGTTATTAATTACACGGGACTTTTACAATATCGGGCATTACCCAGGTATTGTCATACCAAGTATCCGTAGCCCCATAAATTCTAAAATATGGAAAGAAGCCTTCGTTTTCAATCGTTTGGATTGAATTCAATTCTTCCCCTACGTTAGGCCCCCAGGTTATGATATAAGATCCATCATCGTTTTTTACCAGGTTTTCCATAAAGCTATTTATTCCCCAATGGAAATGCTCATTTTGTATCATGGAACGGTTTTGAGCATCATAGGTAACAATGGACCAGAAGTTTTGATAGGGCACATTGGGAGGAATAACCAATTTGTAGCAGTTAGATCCATTTAAATAATCACCATCACTATCTTTATACGCGGCTATATACACTGCACCAGTGCCTTTTGGCGGTCTGGTCATAGCTGCCGAGGTAAAGGTTGCCTGATGGGCCCAGGTAATCTGAGCAACTGGATCTATGATATCAAAAGTGCGATGAGCCCAGTTTTCATCTTTGGTGGTGTTCGGGATCCTCCAGTTGTTTTCTTTCCATTTGATTGAATTCGGCTCGCGATTACTAAAAGTCATCATTAAAGTACGTTCCCAAGCTATTTTAGATGCTTCTTCAATCATTACTGGATCTGCCGTACCATCAAAAAATCCAGCATGGTAGAGATGTGCCTTATTATATCTATGTTTCTCTTCATTATAGCCATTAAGGTCGTAATACATTTTGATTAGCTCGGTTATGTGCTCTCTCGTAAATGACATATCTTGAAAACCTCCATCTTCATATACTGGAGCCGAAGTGTTATAGAATGTGGTTTTTGGTGGGTTTGCTGCATCATCCAAAGAATAGGTACGTATTCCATTTTGTAAGTCACGAACGGCTCCAGCCATACCTTCCTCGCCCTGAAATCCACGGATTAGCCAAACAATGGTATTTGTTGGAGATGGAGAGTGAATCATATGACTAGGCACATCACCTTCCCAGTTCGGGCTGGTAAGAAGATAAACCCCTCCCTCTCCCTGGTCCGGTCCGGTCAAACCAAAATCCGCAAAAGATGTCCAACCATGCCCATTACACCCGGTGGCACAACTAATACCACCGCACCTCCTTGGGAGTCTAGATTTACAGGGTGAACAGCGTAAATGGTTTCAGAATTAGCTGTTAGCACCGTTTGTCTAGAATCTACAGAAGTTTCCATAATACCAATATTTTGCTCCGTAGAACCCGCTCCTAAATAGGACTTATAAAGGGCCATGAACGCAGCTTCGGGCTGCAAATCCAGAAAAAGCATGGCTTAGGTTTTCAAGATCCATTTGCCTATAAATCACCTCTTCACTATCATGTGGATATCCGTTTGGAATCGTAGCCACCTCAATTACAGGTCACGATTTTTTTATCGTTTTATCATTGCAGGAACTTAATAGTACTATTGACATAAATACGATCAATAAATTTTTCATAATTTAGAAATATGATTGCTAATCATGCCTTTTATAAAACGCACATGAATACCAAAAATAGAAAAAACCGTTTGCAAATTCCTCTATTTCAATAAAACATGAGCTCAAATGACATGTTTGAAGCCTATGAATAATATGTAGGTGGACAAAAGGCCTACTTGAACCAAATAAAAATAATTCTATTATTGGGCTAAATATTACAATCAATTTATCTTCTCCAATTATTAGTACCTTTAATCAAATCAATTTGATGAAAAATACTCCTATTCTATCGCTGGCCATATCTGCTCTAATTTTTGCTGGATGCAGTAACTCATCGGAATCCAAGCAAAAAGCGAAGCCTAAATTAATTTTACAAATTACCGTTGATCAGTTACGCGCTGATTTACCTTTAAAAATAATGGATAGACTGCCTAAAGGAGGTTTTAGATACTTATATGATAACGGTGTAGTTTATCAAGATGCGCATCACAATCACGCCAATACAGAAACGGTTACAGGTCATGCCACCTTGGCCACTGGCGCACACCCCGCAGATCACGGAATGGTGTCCAACCTATGGTACGACAGAGCTTCTGGACAAGCTGTATACAATGTGGAAGACCATAAATATCCATTAATTGGTAGCTCTATTGGAGTAGATAAAAACACAGAAATAGACCCTACCCAAGCTGCTGCAAATACAGATGGTCGTTCTCCAAAAATGATATTGGCCTCCACTTTTAGTGACGAATTGCACAAAGCGACTGATGGAGCCGCAAAAATATTTGGAGTGTCTGTTAAAGACCGTGGAGCTATTACATTGGCGGGACAGAATGGAAAAGCATTTTGGTTTTCTAAAGCATCAGGAAATTTTATTTCGAGCACCTATTATTACACTGATTACCCAGGTTGGGTCTCTGAATGGAATGAAAAAAAACAATATACAACCTACGCTAACACTACCTGGGGTTTAAGTCAAGAAGAGTCAGGCTATATGTTTAGCAATTCCGATGACGCTTCCTATAAAACCAAATTCCCTGGTTTTGGAATACACTTTCCGCATGAGTTTGGCGAATTGGATAATCGTTACTTTACCACCTTTTTAACCCTTAGCCCTGTTGGAGATGAACTCACCCTGAGCTTTACAAAAAGCCTTTTGGAGGCTGAAGATATTGGGACAGATGAAATTACGGACTTTCTTGCCGTTAGTTTTTCATCTACCGATTACGTAGGGCATGTGTTTGGACCATCGAGTATAGAAAGTGAAGACAATTTGTTTCGTTTGGATAGAAGCATTGCTTCGCTACTTGAATTAGTTGATAAAAAAGTAGGCCTTGAAAATACTTTAATTGTTTTTTCCTCCGACCATGGAGCTGTAGATGCTCCGCCTATTCTTCAAGCTAAAGGAATTGATGCCGGTTATATTGACGTTAGTGCTTTCGATCTTGAATTATTAAATGCACTAGTAAAAAATAAGCTTCAAATAAATCTTGATGTTGTTTCTGCATTTTCTTATCCGTATATCTATTTGGATTTAGAAAAAATGAGGCTGGCTAACATTGGTTCAAATCAAGTTTTTCCGGTAATAAAATCTCATTTAGAAAGCACGGAAGGAATTATGGAAGTTGTTGACTGTAAATCGCTTTACACTAAGAAAACAACAGTTGATGATCATTATAAACTGATTCTTAATAATTACAACCCTCAACGTTCAGGAGATTTTGCTGTGGTAGTTAAACCTTATTGGTATATCAACGACTTTGAAGGGCTCATGGTCGCAACTACACATGGTTCTCCATGGGAATATGACAGTCATGTACCTATGATTTTTGCAGGAAATGGCTTAAAACCACAGAAGATCAGTCGAAAAACTTATTCCATAGATATTGCTGTAACACTTTCCCAATACTTATCCATTCAGGCACCTTCAAAAGCGACCGGAACAGCACTAAAAGAGACACTTTCGAATAAAAATTGATTTTAAGGAATTCTGGGTATACGTCCACGAGGTTCTATTGAGTTACCATAATGTAAAAATCCCAATTCTACCATTTTCAAGATTTTTTATCTTGCAAAAAAATTTACAGTATTTCTTGTGAGAATGACTTTACGCAGCAAACTAAATTCATTTATTATTTTTATTATTCTTAACGCATGCTCCATTGTAAACACCAATAGTCAGGAGGTATTCAAGGATAATAATTTAACCAATCAAATTTGGACGAGCCTGAACGTTTCCAAAAACTTTCTGATCATAAGGCTTTTTCTACGGAGTTTGGATATCGAACAATCTGGCCAGCGGTTTGGAATCGCTATTATGTAAAGCCAGAAATGAAATGGAATATCCCAAAATTCATGTTTAAAAAGCTGAAATACCGTGAGACTGTTTCTTTAGGGATTGGCTTGTATTTTACCGATAACTCGAACGAAGATAATAGGTTGGAGATTAGGCCTTATCAAGGGTATTTACTGGATTGGCCAGATTGGGAAAGGTTTAGACTTAGGCATAATTTGAGGCTAGAGGAACGGTTTGATATAAATTCAAAAAATTGGGAAACTACATTTGGTATGCGGTTAAGATACCAATTGGATGTTACTTTTAAATTGCAAGGGGATATTGTACCGGAGGCTAGAGGAATTTACATTCCAATGAGCGCGGAATTATTTTGGAATTTAATTGGTGTAAAGCAATTCAATGATGTTTTTCGCACAAAACAAAGGTAAGTTATTGTTTAGGCCATAGTGAATTATTGGGTGCGATTACGGTATTTTACCTATGAATTTAGGTGAAGTTCTGATTGCCTTTAAGGTAGAGTGCCGTTCTTTTTTTAGTGTAAGTAAAAAATATCACGGTAAACCATTAGATAAAACTAGATGTGGGAAGGCCACCTTTGTAAGGATTCGAAAACTAAGAAAGCATAAGAAGTTTCGACCTCGTTGTTCGTTCCGGAATAAGTTCATAGCATAGATGAATGTCAAAACTTCTCGATTTCTAAACTGAAAATTGGTCTTGTTGCACAATACGGCCATTATCAAACCCCATTTCCACTCGCAACTTGATTTTCACCCCGAAAATCAAGTTACGGTGGATTTTTTTATATCAAATATTCTCGGTTAGATTTATTAGGTAATGGGTCTTGTTTTAATAATCTACATGTGGCTTGATACAGTGCAGGGTGGTAATCATTAAATTGTTGGGTTTGCTCAAAAAATACTTCAACCGAACAGGCTAAAAACTCTTCCAAATTGGTGCCTGCATAGGCTCTAAAGAGTGATTTCTCTTTTCGGTTTATTTTCTCCATTTCGGCAATGGCCAATTTTCTCCAAAGGGCATGCGCCTGCGGATCAATATATGAATGGGCACCGTTACTCTTAATTCTGTTTTCTAAACTCATGGCATGCGTCATTTCATGCAGCCCTAGGTTAATACCATCTTCAGGGTCTTTTAATCCATGCAAAAAATTATCCCATGATAGTCGAATGAGTTTACCCATCGGATACACTTCGCCTTTGTGATGTTTTTTGGTATGCTGATTAAAGTATTTTTTTGGATAAATAAAGATTTTTGAAAACCGGGGTAATTGAAAGAATTTAAACCCGAACGTAATTTGAACTGCTGTTGCTGCTACCAATACCCGCATTTCATCGGTAATCTCTAAGCCATGTTGACCGTAATAGGTTTTACCTCGAACAAATAACGCCACTCTTCGTTCAAATGGTCCTTTTAACTCTATAGGAAGATCACGATAATACGCATAATGGCGCTCCAAAATCAACTTGTAATGCTTTTCAATAGGGCGATGATTATACCAATAATTATATCTGAACACCAAGTATAAAGCATAGGGAACCACAATAATAAAAGGAGTGAGAAACAAAAGCGTTAATACTCCGGAACTTACCTGATCTGTTTCTAGAAAAATTAGTGGCAAATTGGTTAGATTGATGAGTTCCAAATGTAGGGTTTAGGTATGGAAACAAAAAATCCCCGTTCAAAACCATGAACGAGGATTATTTTATTGGTATTTATATTCAATAATTAAGAATAGCTTATATTTGGATGATATGTAATCAAATAAACAATGGGAAAAAAAATTACCTATTCACTTTTTCTCTTGACATTTCTATTCGCTTTTAGCGCAAATAGTCAAAATTTTTCTGTCACTTCAGGTTCAATAGCACAATCTACCATTGATTCTTGTTCTAGTACTGTTGTTACTGTTAATACTTTCTTAGGATGCATTAATTATACTCAGGGCCCATCTACTTATACTGTTTCGGGTTCAATTATTAAGGTTAGAGTAAATTATACTAGTGCACGTATTTGTTTAGGAGCAATTAGCAATCCTATATTTACTCAAACCTGTCTCTTATACACATCTGACGCTGCCGACGATCTACTCTG
>CAJXPI010000028.1 GCA_913057875.1 uncultured Flavobacteriales bacterium | reverse complement strand
AGTCTCGTGGGCTCGGAGATGTGTATAAGAGACAGCCCTATATGTTGCCTGCAGATATCAAATTTGTTGACGAAATACCCTTAAACCAAAATGGTAAGGCAGATAAAAAACTGTTGACTGAAATCTACATGAAAAGGTAAATTATGCCTCATTCCAAAACAGAATAATTAATTTGGAGTTTAGTGGGAGGGTTTATATTTATTGGGTTAACCTACGTAATAGGTATGGTTTTTGGAATTAGAATTTTCATGCAATTACATATTTACCCATGGGTCATTGCGTTTTCTGTTGGAGATGATATGGGGATTTAACTCTACTATGTTTTTTCTTCCTAATTATATTTGGTGGGATTAATGGTATTCAAAGGATTTTACAAATTAGTAAACTCAAATCTTCCAGTTAGTTCTACTCCACTTAAATCTTTTCAAGGTTCACCAAAGTAGTGAAATTCTACGTACAGCTAGGTTTTTGTATGTTAATTTCCGGTAAACTCTTGACTTAAAAAAACAGGTAAAACTACCCTTTCAATTTCTTAAACTGACGTCTAATATTGTTAGTACAAGAATTTTATAATTAGGAAAAACGGAAAGCTAAATTTCTGTTTTTTATCGAAGACTTGGTTTTGGTGCTCCCCAAAAAAATTGTAAACCTTTAAATTAAAATATAATGAGTACTCCAGAGTATACGAAGTTAAGCGTAACTAACAACACAAATGATGCGGTTGAATGTTTTGTGACATTTGCCGCTGCAAATCCAGACAATAAATGTTGCCCAACACCTGCCACAGTTGAAGATTTTCATTTTTTAACTAAAGTGAATGACTTGAGAGGTAAGTTTTTAATACCTACTCAGGGAACTCAAGAATTTGACCCTCAAGGAAAATGTTTTAGTGGGAATGTTGGGTTTTATATAGAGCCACAATGTCCTGTAGAAGGGGCTGATTTTCATAATGGTAAAGAGGGAACTAATATTGCTGAGTTTACCTTAAATCCAAATGAAGGCTGCGATGAAGCTTTCGATATTAGCTGTGTAAATGGGGTAAATTGTTTCATGTCAATGAATGTAGATGCACATTTAGGTTGGAACTATGGACCAAACAAAACTCCTATTGAAACTATTTACAACAGAGCTCTTCAAGAAAATGAGGGTAATCCTGGGGTTTTCCCGGTTAATTGTACCGATTGTATTCGACTGGTAGGTAATGCACCTTGTCCTAAATTACCCGTTGGACCACCCCAAAAAGAACGAATTTGTAATATTCAAAGAACAGAAAGAGGTGGTGAAGTACGTATTGCTTTAAATACGCCAGTACCCGCATAATAATTGCTTGTTATTCAGCTAAGTACTGAATAAGACTAAAGTTAAGTGCAAGTGGTTTTGGATATCCCACTTGCACTTTTTTTGTGCAGTAATCCAAGGTGCTTACCTTTAGCCCGTGCCTAAAATCATTACATTATATGCCATTAGCGGACTGGGTGCAGACCATAGAGTGTTTCAATATTTGGATCTGAATGCAGATATTATACATTTACATTGGATTCAGCCTCAAAAAGAGGAATCTTTAAAACAATATGCGCATCGATTAGCTGAAAAAATTGATACTTCAGAACCTTTTGGTCTTATTGGAGTGAGTTTTGGAGGTTTGATTGCTACTGAAATAGCCAAAAAATTAAATCCAAAATTTACTATTTTGATTTCCAGTACAGATTTGAAAAATGGTTTGCGGCAAGTGTATGGGTGGGTCGGAAGATTGGGTGTGGTAGAATTAATTCCTCCAACGGGTTTCCGTATTCCGAAAATGTTGGCCAACTATTTGTTTGGTGCTAAAAACGAAAAACTTCTTTCAGATATTTTAGATGATTCAGATTTTAATTTCACCAAATGGGCGGTGATTTCACTTACAAAATGGAAAAATGATGAACCTTTAGATAACGTTTTAAAAATTAATGGTACCAAAGATTTATTGATTCCTGGAAGTAACGATTCCCAGACGTTAATAATCGAAAATGGGACTCATTTTATGGTTGTTGACCGGGCTGATGAGGTAAGCGAAAAGATCAATTCTTACCTAAATCAAGCGTAATTTTCTATGAGCTACAACTCAACATAGAGCAACCTACTTTGTTACGTGCCCACTCCGGACGTTTAGCAAACCATTTCTCCTTTTCGGGTTGCTCATCGTAAGGTTTTTTTAGTAGTTCAAATACTTCGTTTAATAAATCGGTATTTCCTTTTTCTGCTTCATCTATTACCATCTGCGCCATATAGTTTCTCAACACATATTTAGGATTGGTGGCGTTCATCGCTGTTTTTCTTTCGGTATCGGAAATCTCTTCTAATTGCAATCGGTAAACATATTGAGCTAGCCATTGATGCCACGCTTCTAGTATATCATCTTTTAACTCTGTTGGCGCATAATAAGCATCCTTAATAGGATCTAATAAGGCTTTTACATCTTCCACATCCATACCAGCCGAGTATTGGCTAAGGAGACGGAAAAATAGAGTCATATCCGTTTCCGTGAGTTGAAGTGTTTTTTCTAAACCGGAGATTAAATCTCTATCGGCACCTACTTCTTTTTGAAGTCCCAATTTACCCCGCATCATTTCCAAATACTTTGTATGAAAACCGGTATTAAACTGATCTAGAATTTCTTGAAGCGGTTCTGATTCGTCAATAAACGAAAACAAAGCATTTGCTAATTGATACAAGTTCCATTGTGCAATTTGCGGTTGATTCCCAAAACGGTAACGTCTAAATTGACGGTCGGTGGTGTTTGGTGTCCAATTGGGGTCATACCCTTCTAACCATCCGTAAGGACCGTAATCAATTGTTAACCCAAGTATGGAAAGGTTATCGGTATTCATTACCCCATGGACAAATCCTACCCTTTGCCAATGAATAATCATATCCAATGTTTTGCTGGCTACTTCTTTAAAAAAGGCCAAGTACCCTTCTTTGGTTCCTGATTCTATGTGAGGATAAAACGCTTTGATGGTATAGTCTGTCAGCTTTTTTAAAGTATCAAACTCTCCACGTGAAGCAAATATTTCAAAGTTTCCGAAACGAATAAAACTAGGAGCTACACGGGCCACAATAGCGCCTTTTTCCATAGCTGCATTCCCGTTATACAACATGTCGCGCATTACTTCTGATCCCGAAAGGGAAACGGACAACGATCGAGTAGTAGGTACTTCCAAATAATGCATGGCTTCGCTACATAAATGCTCACGAATAGAAGAACGCAAAACCGCTAAACCATCAGCCGTTCTAGAGTAGGGTGTAAGCCCCGAGCCTTTTAATTGCAAAGCCCAACGTTTGCCATTATGTTCCAGTTCCGTCAGATTTATAGCTCTACCATCACCTAATTGTCCGGCCCAATTTCCAAATTGATGCCCGCCATAACACATGGCATAAGGCTGCGTATCTTTTAAAATACTACCTCCAGTAACCAAACCTAAAAAGTCTTCAGAAGCTAAATCCTCTTTGGTGATTCCCAATAGTTCCGCTACCTCTTCAGAAGCATGTAGTAACAAAGGGTTTTCTGGAGCTTTCGGAGTAACGTACGAAAAACACGCGTGATGTACCTGTCTAGGATAATTGGTAGTATCCTTATCCGCTGGTAATTCTTTATTAAACGTGTCTTTGATGTGTAATCGCATTCCTATGGTATTTGGAATTGTAAGATTAAAAAATCTTTTGGTTTGAAGTAGTCACTTAAGCGACTTATACCGCAATATATCTATTACCAGAAATAATAAAACACCGTTTATCTACACAAATTGTTTCAAATGATTTTGCATGGCGTCTAATGGAAAATACCCCGATGCTATTTTCCCAAGTTGCCCATCCAATTCAATGAGTAAGGTGGGATATCCTTGCGCCAAAGATCTAGCGGTATTGAACTCCGCTTGCGCATTTTTTAGGTTTTGCTCGGTCATCCATTCCTCTTCAAAACGTTTTTCATCAATACCTAAGTTAATTAGGATAGGTTGATAGGTGTTGAATTGATCTAAAGGCATTCCTTCTTGGTAAAACCTTTTTTGAACGCTGCTAGCAAATTCAAAAACCACTTCTGGTTTTAATTCTTTTACCAAAACACTCGCTGCAGAACCTGGCAAACTACTAAACTCATAGTTCGTGTTTTTTGCTAGTTCGTAATAGGCTTTAGAAACTGTAGCTCCCGTGGTTTGTTCCATTGGAGGTGCATGGTCTTCCATGAATTTACTTAAATCATCGCCACCCATTCGAGTATGAGGAGGCACCCACATACCACCCATTAATAATTCAAATTCAAATTGACCGGCAAATTGATCCTTAATGGCTAGCATATTGGCACTATTTCCATAACACCAACCGCAAAGCGGATCCATTACATATATGAGTTTGTTCATTGTTCTTTTGTTGATTTGGACTGTACGAAATCAGAAGGCAAAGGTTTGATTTTGTAGCATTCTAAAATGTCAAGCAGTTGATAAATGGAATTATGGGAAGACTACTTTACATCTCTCAACGAAAAAATACACTCTGTATAATTCTCCGGTTGATTTAAAATCATGGCGTATTTCTCAGCTACTTCGGTAGGAGAAGTTAATTCGTTATTGGTTTTTAAGTCAACAAAATGCTTATGCCGTGTAAAGTCGTTTACGTTAGAAGCACGAATAGATGCTTGCATTTCGGTATCTACAACTCCGGGAGCAATAGAATAAATAAGTACAGGATTCTTAGCCCTTTTTTGCTCGGTAAATGTGGTAAGACTTAGTAAATCAACAGCCGCTTTAGAACCGCAATAGGTAGCCCATCCTTCAATTGGGTTTTTACCTGCTCCTGAACTCACATTTAAAATGGTTTTCTCTACACTTAAATCAGCGTAAGTATCAATGAATTTATTCATGAAAATAGCCACAGCCGTTACGTTTACCGTAAACAAATCTGCAATTGCATCGTTATTGGATGAGCCAATGGGTTTGATATCTCCAATTTGTCCGGCATTGTTTACTAAAACTACTTTTTCTGCATTTTCAAGATTCGGAAAATTGAATGCATTCACTTCCTGAATGTTTGCTAAGTTCAAAGTAATAGGAGTGAAATTCACATCCATTATATTTTGACGTCTCGAAATTCCAAATACTTGGTTGTTTTCGTCTTTTAGTAATTCGGTAGCTAGAGCCTGGCCAATACCAGAGCTGGTTCCAGTAATAAAATAATAGTTCATGAAATGCGAAATTTAACCCGAGCGAAATTAATGTTTTTGAAAATAAGGAGGTGTTAAAATTTGATAATGTACATCAGGTTAGGAATTATGGATAACTGGTAATATTCTTCTATTTTTTGATTGTCCGAATCGTAATACATTCCTACAGTAGCTTGATTGTTGGAAACGTTTTGGATGTCTAATTTCACCTCATGAGTCACCTTCTTTTTGTTAATTCTGTAAGTCACTCCCAAGTTAGCAAAAAAGATATCGTCTAACTTAGAATCATAGGTTTTGCTTTTGTCTAAAACCTGTTCGCCTTCTTGAATGGACTTTTCTAAATCTATTGGCGTAAAACGATTTCCTCCTAACAGAGAAGCCTTCACATTTACCGCCAGTGTTTTTTGATTCTTTTTAGATCTTAATTGGAACTCTTTTCCCAAAACCAAGTTACCTGCATAGTTGGCGTCAAAACGCGAGTTGTAGGTTTTACCGTCAATAGCCGAGTAGGTAGATTTATATAAAGAACCGGTAAGCATGTAATAATACTGGTTACTGAAATAGCGCTCTAGCGTTAATTCCATTCCATAGTTATCTCCTGTTCCTTTACTCTCTAATGGAATGTTAATGTAGCTACTGGATTGGTTAATCATAGAAAATGTACTGTTCTCCACACTTTCCACTGGTACATCGTATAGATGTTGGTAATATACTTCGGTTTTAAAACTCAAGTTTTCGTTAAACTGATGACCAAACCCACCTACCAAGTGAATAGACTTTGTTAGCTCTATGTCTTGATTGGCGTAAGTATTTTCTTGCCCTTCCACATTAGCCATGTATACGGATATGCTTTCTACTTTACTATGTAAACCGGCTCCAAAACTTAAGTATTGGGCACCATTCAAATTGTATTTTAATCCCAAACGTGGTTCTAAGGAGTAGTTGTTGTTTAATAATAATTGCGTGTAATGTAATCCACTAACTACGGTTAAATCTTCCGTCATTCGGTGTTTCCAGGTAGAGAACCCTTGAATCATACTCGTTTTTCCTGAGGCCTTTACAATGTCAATGGGCACCGTATTATCATCGTTTAACTTAGAATACATGCTGTATTTCATTCTAGAATAAATAACTCCGGTGTTTAAAGTGTTTCTTCTATCAAAACGGTGGTTAAATGAAGTAGAGAATCTAGCTGTGGTATTACTAAAATCCTGTTCGTAGTATTTCCAATATTCGTTGGTTTGTTCATCCATACTTTCATCTAACAAAACGTTTTTGGTTCCTGATAAGGATACGTACGATTTGATGTAACTATTCTTACCCACAATGTAGCTATGATTAAGTCCAATTACTCCCAACTTATCTTGCACATCGGCTCTACCTGTTACTCTAACAGAATCGTTTATTTCTGATTCTTGGGTTTCTTCAATACTACTTGCGCCTCCTAATCCAAATAGACTAAAGTTGCCGTATTTGCTAGTGGGTAGGTTTACTTTAAAAGACATGTCTTGGTATTTCGGTATTCCGCCAAAGTCAAGGATTCCAGCTCTGTCCATTAATTCTAAAGTAGAATAGCGGTAATTAATCAAATACGAACCATCGTATTTTTTACTGAACGGTCCCTCCAGAGTTACATCCGTACCCAATACACCAATAGAAAAAGAACGTTCACTTTTTTGGTTGTTTCCGGTTCTAAATTTGGTATCGAAAACTCCTGAAAGTGCATTTCCATATTCCGGGGCAAATGCGCCTGAAAAGAAATCACTATTGGCTAGCATGGTTGCATTTAAGGTGTTTACCGGACCACCAGTACTCCCCTCATTGGCAAAGTGATTGGGGTTAGGAATCTCAATTCCTTCTAGTCGCCATAAAATACCTCTCGGAGAGTTTCCTCTTACCACAATATCATTATTACCTGAAGGATCACCCACAACTCCGGCAAAAGCAGAAACGCTTCGAGCAGGGTCATTTAACGAACCCGCATATCTTCCCGTTTCTTCTACCGTAACGGTTTTTGAACTTACAGTGGCCATTTCATTAATAGCAGCTCCTTGCTCTTCACGTGCCGTGATCACCACTTCTTCCAGTAATTCAAACGACTCATTTAATTCAATGTTGAGAACTGTTTCTTTAGCGGATTCAATGATCAGGTTAGATAAAAGTTGCGGTTCGTAACCTATAGCCGTAATTTGAATATTTACACGGCCTACTGGAACTTCTGTAATAGAGAAATTTCCATCAATGTCGGTAGATGCGCCTTTTATGGGATTGGAACCAACAATGATAACGTTGGCTCCAATAATGGTTTGTTTAGTATTTAGATCCGTGATTTTGCCACGTACGGTTTGTGTGAGCTCTTGAGCCAACAAAGCGCCAGAAGAAAATAGTACCACTAGAATAGCGATGATTTTGATTTTCATAATAGTTGTTTTAGGTATTGATTGAAATTGTTTTTTTCTTAAAATGAGATGCGGAAACCGCCTTTTCCACCCACCCACAATTGAAGTTGGTAGCCTTCATGTACTTCGGAATAGAAGGGATTTACGGCAATGTTGGTAGTGAAATCACCGGTATTTTCGTAGCCCAGTTCTGATACATGCGCATTGAATGAAGGACCAACGATTAGGGCTATGTGTTTGTTTAAATTGAAGTCGAGTGTTAAATCGGCTCTACTCAAAAGATTCACTTTCCAGTCAAATTGGTCTAGTTCGTTAATGTGATTTACCGTTAAATCAGCACTTAGAGATAACCATTTGGCAAGGGTTAGTTTGGATCCGAATCCCATACCAAAACCAAAAGTGTTGGTGGTTTCCGGCTGAAAACCTGCGGTGTAAATATTGTAGAATTCTTTTGTTCCCAGTTTAACAGAAGTGTTCGCATACATCACTTCGTTTCCGAAAAACTCTACCGCATGGTAACCATTTTTTACGAAGCTGAATAAACCAACTGAAACTCCGGTAGAGCTATCGGCTACGTTGATTAACCCTAATTGAAAACCATGGTGCACATGACTTGAATTGATCAGGCCAACTTGTGCGCCATAGTTGGTTTTCAATGATTGATTATAAATTCCTGCTATTTGAGCTCCGGTCATATTTCCCGTTACCAAGTTGTGAATTCCGGCAATTTGCGCTCCGTTTACATTACCATTGGTTACGTTACTAATTCCAGTAACCTGCGCGCCATCGAGGTCTTCGTTGGTTAAATTGTGAATACCCGAAAATTGTGCTCCCGTGGTGCTTTTGGGTGCAATGTTGGTGATTCCGGCAAACTGCATTCCATACAGGGTATCGGTAATTACATTGGCAATTCCTCCTATTTGGGCTCCGTAAACAGGTCCGTCAACCACGTTTGCAATACCTGCAATTTGGCAACCTTCTACACTTCCGTTAATCACGTTAACTAAACTTCCTAATTCAAATCCCGTAAGGCCTCCATTCACTCCGTAAAGAATGTTAAAAGAGATGTCGTTTGAAATGTTTTTAGATTCTGGTCCGTTACTCGAAATGGGGTAGGCAAAAGTAATTTGCGCTGGAGTAGATTTTACGGAATCTGCATTTTGAGCTACCGAGGAAAATGTGATTAGAAAAAGAGCGATGAATATGATATGTACTGTTTTCATAATTCGTGTTTTTTGTTTGAACTACTTTAAAAACAATCCAGATTCAAAATACCCCTAGTCTCATTTGAAAAAAAATTATCTTGTACATTCCTAAATTTGAAATGATGAAAAAACTAGTTGGATTAATAGGGGTATGTATCCTTGTAATAGCTTGTGGTAGCGTTAAGTTGGCTACTCCCACTCAAGTAGATGTAGATAGAGTAAAAAGTGATAATCCGGAGTATACTTTAGAGAAGTTAAAGGAGGGGCAAGCGTTATATGTAGCTAATTGTGGTTCGTGCCACGGATTGAAAGATCCAACGGGTTATACCCCAGATCAGTGGGCTAAAATTGTTCCCAAAATGGTAGGTATGGTCAATAAAAATGAAGTGAAACTGGATGAAAATGCTCAAACACTTATATTGAACTACGTTACCACCATGGGAACAGCTGGTTCAGGAAACTAGTTGACAGATATTACCACATCTCCTCTTTTTCGGCCTGTGTCAACGTACCAGTGAGCCTGCGGTATTTGTTCTAACGAATAAATACGGTCAATGATAAAGTGATAGTCATCTTGATTGATGTAGGTCATTAATTCGGAAAACAGTTCTTTTTGTTCTTCTAAAGGTAGCATTCCGGTGGCAGAGAATTTTGCTTTTTTGTTTCCTCCAATAGAGGTTTTTACTACATCCATTAATAAAGGAAAACCAAGAACGGGCGAAATGAAAGTTCCGTTTTTGGCTAAAGCTGCTTTACTATCGGCAAAAGTTCGTGTACCCACGGTATCATATATGATGTCGAATTTTAAACCTGTTTTTGCAAAATCAATTTCGTTGTAATCCACCACGTTATCAGCTCCAAGAGATTTGACCAATTCTATATTCTTCGCGCTACAAACTCCAGTAACAACACCTCCCATTTTTTTGGCCAATTGAACCGCTGCGGTACCTAAACTGCCTGATGCGCCATTAATTAGAATACGTTGTCCTTTTTTAAGTTGGCCTACATTACGCAAAAAATTCATGGATGTCAAGGCGCCATCGCACACTCCTGCCGCCTCTTTGTAGTCTACGCCATCGGGAATAAGAGCTACTATTCCCTTTTCGTCTACACAAAGGTATTCTGCATAAGCACCAAAGGTTTCAATGTTTTCACCAAACACTTTGTCGCCTATTTTGAATTTGGAAACATTAGTTCCTATGGCTTCTACAATACCCGCAAAATTGGTTCCTGATATGGGGTGTTTGGGTTTTTTTAGCCCCATAAAAAGTCTTCCAATGTAAGGTTTTCCAGTACGCATCATGGTATTAGCTCTTGATACCGTTGTGGCATGAATTTTAACACGTATTTCATTGGGTTGAGGTAATGGAGTAGCTACTTCTTGTAAATCTAAAATTTCTGGTCCTCCGTAAGAGGTGCTAATCATTGCTTTCATCTTTGGTGTTTTTTGATGCAAAGGTGAAGGAGCAATAAGCTTTAATTGTTCCAAATTATAATTCAGAACCTGTTTTGAGAAACCGAACTTTAGCTATTGGCTAAAAATTGTTTGGGCGTAAGTCCGGTTTCTTTTTTGAAATAGGTGTTGAAAACCGTCTTAGAGTTGAAGCCACTTTCGTAAGCCAATCCAATAAGGGTAATGTGTTTTTTACTGGAATCCTTCGCTAAAGATTTGAATTGTTCTACCCTAAAATGGTTGATGTATTCGCTAAAGTTTTTACCTAGACTTTCGTTCAATAACCAAGATAATTGGTTGGGGTGAATTTGAATCATTTCGGCCAATGATCGGAGCGAAAGACTTGAGTCTAAAAAGGGTTTTTCATTGGTGATTACCTCTTGTAGTTTTGAGGCATATTCGCTTTTCCCTTTTTCATCTAGTAAAGGTTTTTTTGTACTGGAAACGGATTTCAATAAATGTTTTGGGTACAGTTGGTTTTGATATTCTTCATAGCGCGAATCGGTTTTAATGTGATTCGCGATAGGGTCATTGAAACGAAGCAATAGCAAGGGAGATTTGTTTTTCCATGCATCAGCTACCCAATCAAAGGCGGCATCAAGATTGTCATTAAACCCGAAGAATAAGTAGAGATAGGAACTCGCAGTAAATCCGTTTGGCCCTTGTGCTTGTTCTTGTAATAATTTGAAATATTTATCCGTTTTGTTTTTTTCGCGCAAAGCAGAATAAGCTAAAGCTAAGGAACCCGTTTTTTCACTTTCTACCGTGATTTCAGGTGGCAGTTCATCAAATAATTGAATCACCTCATTTTGACGACCCACCTTAATCAAACACTGCGATTTTACACAAATAGAAGGGATGCTGTTTGGATTGGCTGCAAGGCATTCCTTCAATTTATTAAGTGACTTTGAATATTGCCCGGTCATATAGTCTACATAAGCTTCGTAGAACCAGGTTTCTTGAGATAGGGGATTAATTTCAATCGCAATGTTTAAATGTTTTCGAGCCAATTTTTCTTCACCAGCAATCAAGTAAAGGAAACATAAAAACTGTTGACCTTCCACATAATTGGGTTGAATTTGCACCGATTTTTTTGCGTATTCCATACCCTTTGGAAAATCACATTCCGTAAAAATGGCGTGATTAGCCAACTGGTAATAGGCTTCTGGAATTTGAGAATCAATGGCTAGTGATTGCTCAATGTATTTTGAAGTGAGTCCCCAGGCCTCCATGAAGTCCATAAAGCCAGTCATGGCTAAGAAACTATAAGAATCAGCCAGCCCCATTAATGAACTGGTATGGTTGGGGTCTATGGCAATGGCTTTTTGGTATAATTCTATGGCACTATTGACATCATCCGGATTCCATTTGTTTCTTAAATAATGCGCTTTTAAAGAATAGGAATAGGCATCTACACTTTGTGTTTGTGGGGATACCAAATGTTCCTGAATTTCTAAATGCCCAAAATGTTCTCTAAGTTTATCTGCAATTAATAGGCTTATTTCATCTTGAACTTCAAATACATTCTCCAGTTTTCGATCCCATGTTTCTGACCAAAAATGAAAATCGTCATCGGCTTGTATTAACTGAGCCGTTATTCGCATCGTATTTCCAGATAGTCGCACACTGCCTTCGAGTATGGTAGAAACATTTAGATCTTTTGCGATTTGCTGAATAGGTAAATTCTTTCCCTTAAAGAAAAAAGACGAAGTTCGCGAAGTAACTTTTAGATCTTTAATTTTTGCAAGCGCGTTGATAATTTCTTCCGTTATACCATCGCTAAAGTATTCGGTTTCATTGTTACCACTCATGTTTACAAACGGTAGTACGGCAATTGTTTTGGAAGAATTATTCATGATTTAGATAGCGCTATTTGAAATGGAAAGATAATGCGAAGGAAATGGATTTCCGAAATTATTTATACAATTAAAAACTGTAACGCAACCCAGCTTTTGCTCCCCACCAAAATTGAATTTGGGTTTTTCCGTTTACTTCTGTGTAAAAAGGATCTAACGCAATGTTTGAAGTGAACTGACCTTCTGTTTCAATTCCCATTTGACTGATATGACAATTCAAGGCAGGGCCTGCAAACAGTGTGAAATTGGCAATATTTAAATCTATAGAAACGTCTAAGCGATTCAGGAGGTTTAATTCGTATTGATAATCGGAAGCAAGTTCCACCTCATTAATGAAAGTACCGGTAGCATCAATGCTAAAGGATAGCCATTTCCATGTATTAATACGAGACCCGAGACCAAAACCAACCCCAAAATACTTAGGGTCACTAGGTCTGATCCCAATGGTCCAGGTGGTATAAAAAGCATTCACTCCCGATTTAAAGGCTAGGTTGGCATAGAGCACTTCGTTGGCAGAAATTTCAAGAGGATGGTAGCCATTTCTTACATAGTTAAAAACACCAACAGCAACACCGCGAGCAGTATCTGCAATATTTACCAATCCCAATTGAACCCCGTTATTTTGGTACGCATAATTAACTAACGAAAGCTGTATGCCGTTAAGTTTCCCAAAAGATTGATTATGGATGGCTGAGATTTGTACTCCTTCAATATCCTTCACACATAAATTATGAATGCCAGCTATCTGTACTCCGGTAAGCGAACCTTTAGTGCTATTACTGATACCACTTGCCTGCATACCAATTAAACTGTCTTGAGCCCAATTTAAAACCCCAGCAACCTGAAGCCCCGTGAATTTACGATTGACGTGGTTGTGGATGCCAACCACCTGGAAACCTTCAAACGATCCGTTTACAAAATTACTAATACCCGAAACTTGCATACCGAGAATACTATCATGCAAAAAGTTATTGATTCCAGCTACTTGAAGTCCAATTACATTATCAACCACACGATTATGAATACCGCCTACTTGAAAACCATCAACGGTCCCTTCTACCTGATTGGTGAGTCCTGCAATTTGAGCACCTCTCATATTCTTGGTAAGGATGTTAAAAAGCCCACCTACTTCCACACCATTCACCCCCCCGTTAAAACCTCCCAAAATATTTAAGGAAAATTGGTTTTCAATCATCCCAGCCGATTTGAAGTTGGTACTTAGAGTGGGTATTAGTGATACTTGGAACGTACTTCTTTCCTGAATGAATTGTAGGTTTTCTGCGTTGGTTCTGTCTTCAATTCCCACTAATTTATCTACCAATTGGTTCGTGTCTTTCAACGTTGCTGATGAGGTAGGATTACTTGTTATTTTTAAGGGAGCTTCTGATGGTAGCAAATAAACGTTCACAGATTTACCCGTTTTACTCATTGAAATCAACGTATCAGAATAGTTTTTCTTAGCGAAACTCAAATCAAATTTATCGCCCTTCTCAAAAACCAACTCAAACTTACCGTTTACATCAGTTAGCGTACTTTTCTTAGTACCAACTTCATAAATACTGGAATATGGCAAAGCTGATTTTGTATGGGCGTTGAAAACATAACCTGAAATTGTAATGGGTTCCGATTTCACTGTTTTTCGTTTTACCAGAACAATGTAGTTTCCAACCACTTTTGATTTTAAACGTTTTTTAAAAACGTCATTGATCACTTTGGCTAAAGGTTTAGAGGCTGTATAGGTCAACAAACTATCGGCATTTACCAATGCGGTGTTGTACGAAAATTTTCTATTCAATTGATTTTCAATTTGCGTAAACAATTGACGTACAGATTGGTTTTCTACTTTAACAGCAACCGTAAATGGGTCACGTTTGTTAGCCCACGAAGTGAAGGAGATTAACAGGAATAATAGCGCACTAAATTTCTTCACAGCTGGCTCCATTTAAGGTAAATCCTTGATTTGTTTTTTCCAATTCTAGTTCAAAGGTGATGGCAATGACTTCCATGATCTGATCAATATTAGCATTTTGAAAATTGGTGGTTAACAGGCAGTTTTTACTGGTTTCTTCGGTAATTGTAATTTTTACTTCGTATACTGATTCCAGTACATTGGTTACTTGACCTAATCGAATTCCATCAAAAATTAACTCTTTATTCATCCAATATATTTCAGTCGCAGTAGATGTATCATTTGCAGCTTCTAAACGATGCGTTGTTTTGTTATAAACCACTTTATCGCCAGCAAGTAATGTTACGCTTAAGTAGGTGCTGTCTTTGCTATTAGATAGGTATTCGAAAAGAACTACCCCTGATTTCACGTATACACTTACGAGTTCATCTTTAGGGTCGGATTTAATGTTGAAAGAGGTTCCAAGTACCTTAACCGAACTCTGATCTAGTTCAATAATAAACGGCTTGGAGGTATCTCGTTCAATATCAAAAAAGGCTTCCCCCTCCAGTTTAACTGTTCTTGTGTTGGTATTAAAGTTATCTGAATAGCTCAGTTTGGTGTTTTCGTTCAAGGAAATTACCGAACCATCTTGTAAAGTATCGTTTACCACGTCATTCACCGCAAGTACTTCATTCGTAAACACTTCTGTATTGGAATTGGATAAATTAAAAAGGAGATTGGCTGCACCTAAAATAATTATTACAGCCGCTGCCACTCTAAATAATGGCGATTGATAAAATGGCTTTTTCTGAACCTTTGGCGCAATATTATTCCACGCTTTATTGGCATTAAACGAGACTTCCTTTTCTTTTGTAGCACCATTCCATACCTGAGCAATTTGCTCAAAATGACGCATGTTTTCTTCCGATTTGGCCAACCACTGAGACACCTCATTTGCTTGAGTTTCATTTAACTCTCCTAGCAAGTAAGCCGCCAACAATTCGTCTATATTTTTATGGTCGTCCATCATTGTCCCAGTAGTAATACAATTGAGTTTACGTTTTCCCCTAGTCCCTCTACTAAATAAAGTACAAAAGCAATGTGCAAATAGTCTTTAAACTCAAGGCGCATATCTTTCATGGCACTACCCATGTGGTTTTCAACGGTTTTAATAGAGATGTCTAAATGTGCGGCAATTTCGCGGTATTTTAATCCTTCAAAACGACTCATTTCAAAAATTTTGCGCCTTTGTGATGGCATTTTCTGAATGGCACTTTGAATTTTATCATGTAGATTGGAGTCTTCTTCTTCTTGTTCTTCGGTGCTTGAATTTATTTCTTCTTCGTTGTGCCTTTTATACTCTTCGCGTACAGAAATATGTTTCAGTTGATTTAAACACGCATTCCGAATCATGGTAAATAAATAGGCTTTAGGACTCGCGCCAATAACCAATGAATCTCGACCTTCCCAAAGTTTCACGAAGGTGTTTTGTACCATTTCCTCGGCATCATCTGCTTCATTAGTGAAGCCCTGAGCAAAACGACAGTACATGGCATAATTCTCTTTAAAAAAACTTTCAAAAGCTTTTTCGTTATCTAAAATATGATCGGATGAATTTTGCACTAATAGGTTTGAATTCTGAGCGAAATTAAGACTTTACCCTTAACTGGATAAGGTAAATTTCTCTATATCTGAAGTTTGTCCAAAAACAATCAACGTATCGCCATGCTGAATGATAGTAGATGGCGATGGAACGCCCAAAACATGCTTTTCGTATTGCGTTTCTCCTTTATCATTTTCGCCTAATCGGTATTCACGTTTTATGGTAATTACGGTGAGTTTATAACGTTCACGAAGGGCTAATTCCTCTAATGTTCTGCCCAAAGTTCTAGCCGGTGCTTTGATTTCGTCAATTTCATAATCATCACGTAATTGAAGAGACGATAGCAAATTGGGATTTAATAAACGTTCAGCAACGGCTATTCCAACTTCCACTTCGGGAGAAAGAATTTCTTTAAAGCCAATTTGTTCTAGGATGGTGCGTTGTTGCGTACCATTTGCACGTACAATAATGCGTTCAATGCCCATCTCTTTTAAATGCACTGCAGTAAGCAATAAGGCTTCAAAATTTTTTCCAATAGCCACAAGTACGGCTTCTAGTTCACCTAAGTTTTGAGCTTCTAGCAAACGCTTGTTGGTGGAATCCATTACCAATGAATGACGCACCACACCGTTAAGTTGTTCCACTTTTTTAGGATCGTTATCAATGGCTAAAACCTCTGAACCTCTTTCGGTCAAAGTACGGGAAATAGCGCTTCCAAAAACTCCTAATCCAATAACTGCGTATTTGTTGGTTCCTATCATGTGTAATTTGCGTTTGCAAGGGCAAATTAAGCGCTATTTAAAACAGTGTGCTTTTATTTACTGGAATTGTTATGAGCATGTATTGGTGAATTAATTTTAATGACGAATTAGAAAAAAGCTATTCAATTTCTGCTTGAAGGATTCTTTTTGAACTTACATTTGTGCCACACTAGTTTAGATGGAAAATAAGTCGGTTTTAGTTACAGGAGGATCTGGTTTAATAGGAACGCATTTAATGCTTAACCTTTTAAAAGAAGGCGTTTCTGTGCGTGCTATTAAACGAAACTCGACTAATCTACAGCCTGTTCAAGATGTTTTTTCTTTTTACGGTCACGGTGAGCTTTTTCAAAAAATTAATTGGGTGTATGGCAATATCTTAGATATCACTTCCCTGGAAGAAGCTATGGATGGCATTACACATGTGTATCATGCAGCAGCTTTGGTTTCTTTTAATCCTAGTGATAAGGAGCAATTGTATAAAATGAACATTGAAGGTACGGCCAATGTGGTGAATGCTTGTTTATTACAAAACGTATCTAAATTGTGTTATGTGAGTTCTACTGCCGCTGTAGGGAAATCAAAGAAAGGGGAACTATCGGTAGAAACTAATAAATGGGATGAAGAAGAAGTAACCTCTAATTACGCCATTAGTAAGCATTATGCCGAGAATGAAGTATGGAGAGGAATTGCGGAAGGACTTCCGGCTGTGATGGTGAATCCATGTGTAATTATTGGTCCGGGCGATTTAACTCGTTCAAGCGGCACTTTATTTGGAACCATAAAAAAGGGATTGAAGTTTTATACTTCCGGTGCCAATGCATTTGTGGATGTACGGGATGTGGCAGACGCAATGGTTTTGTTAATGGATAGCACCATTGAATCTGAGCGTTTTTTATTGATTGGTGAGAACTTGAAATATCATGACCTATTCCACAAAATCGCTAATTCTTTGGGAGTAAAAGGTCCTACCATTTTGGCCAAGGGCTTTATGGTAGACCTGGCTTGGAGACTAGAAAAAGTAAAATATTGGATTACACGAAAAGCTCCTGTAGTCACTTCTGAATCGGCAAAATCAGCTATTTCTATTAATAAGTTTAGCGCTCAAAAAATGACTGAAGCTACGGGGTTTACTTTTAGAAATATGGATGAAGCCACTCAAAATGCTGGAGCGTTTTTTAAGTAGGCCTAGCTTGTTTTCTGCTTAGGGTTATTCATGAAAACATACCCAAACCCTACAGCTAAAATGGAATAATAGATGGTTAATGGAATAAGAATCTCGTGGTAAATTTCTACATGAAATAGTAACTTTATCAAGGCAATGGCTCCCACGGCATAATGCATAAAGTTTCCGATGGCAATGGGTTTGTTATAAATACCACCCATTACCGATGCTTTAGCCATCCAGTTTAATAAGGCAAACCCAAGAAAAAGAGCACTCATAAGTTGAAATGCAATGGTAGAAATGGGATGAGAAGCGATTTTGAATAAATCAATAATCTCATTAGGAAGAAAAGAAAGAATTATCCCAAATATTCCCATACCGATGGCACTAACCATCATAAGTATTTTTGTGTTAAACATAGGTCTCAAAGTTTTGTATTACTCTTCTAAAAATTCCTCTCTACCTCTTAATTCAGATTCAGCTGTGATACCCCCTTTAATTTCCACAATTATACCATCTGATAAGCCAACTTTGATTTCTTGCCGTTCAAATACTTGGGGGTTGGTTTGAACATATACAAAGGCCGAATCGCCAATGTATTCTACTAAGCTTTCTTTAACCACAAGTGCGGTATCTACCTTTTCCAGTACAATTGAAGCGTTTGAACTGTATCCACTTCTAATAAAGTTTGCTTGTAAATCTTCTGGATTTATTTTCGCTTTAATCTCAAATTGGATAGCCCCATTTTCAGCTACACCCTTAGGGGCAATGTATTCCAGTACGGCACCCAAAGTAAGATCTTGTAAGGCACCAATGGTTAGAATTAAATCCATTCCCTCTACTACTTTTCCAACCTCCGACTCATCTAATTTCCCTAAGAAAATCATATCCGTCATATCGGCAATAGAAGCAATGGTGGTTCCCTCATTAAACGTGTTGGATTCAATAACCTGGTTTCCTTCCTTCACCGGCACATCCAGTACCATTCCTGTAATAGTACTTTTGATTAAAGTGTTGGTAGCCGATTTCCCACTTTTGCTTACCCCTTCTTTAATAATCTGCAGGTTATCTTCGGCTGCTATCAATTCTAACTTGGCATTTTTCAAGGCCACTTCCATAGGTTGGAAAGTAGCTTTTGAAATTACTCCGTCCTTAAACAAGCGTTCGTTACGATCATAGTCCATTTGGGAGTTGTCTAAATCAATTTTTGCACGACTCACACGGTTTTCGGCATTGTTAAGATTTACCATGTTGGGAATGATTTTTACACGTGCAATTACATCGCCCTTTTTGATCATTTCGCCCGCTTCTAGGTACACCTTGTCAATAATACCTGAGACCACTGGCTTGATTAATATTTCCTTTCTGGGCACAACAGAACCAGTAGCAACGGTCTTTCTATAAACGTCACTTTGAAACGGCTTTTCTATTTGATAGATGGTTTCCGGAGCTTCATTTTTCATGTATAAGTAATACAATGTGTATCCGAATACACCCAAAATGGTAACCAATATGCCTATTCTAATTGCTAATTTCATATGTAAATCTTATTCTGTTCTTAATGCTTCTATAGGTTTGATATTTACGGCTCTAAGGGAAGGTATGATTCCGGCAAAAACACCAGAAACAATCAATATACCGAAGGCGGTAAACACCGTTGAAAATTGTACTTCGGGATTAGAGAAATAATCATGCTGAATGTATGGACCGAGTAATTCTATTAACCAAACGCCAGCAATAATTCCAATAACCCCGCTAAATGTGGTAAGGATCATAGATTCTAAAACGATTTGGACCACAATGCTTACCGGGGTAGCACCAATGGCCCTTCTTACCCCAATTTCTTGGGTTCTTTCTCTAATGATAATTAACATGATATTTGAAATTCCAATCACTCCGGCTAGTAAGGTTAGAATACCTACAAACCAGGAAAGTGCCTTGATTCCTGTGAAAATCATGTTATATTTTGCCACTTCTTGTTCCATATTCCAACCTCCAATGGCCCTTGGATCGTCAGGATGCACATCATGACGTTTTTTAAGAATCTGTTTGGCTTGCTCTTGAACCACGCTAATACTCAGTCCTTTTTTACTAGTTAGGGTAAACCAATGAACCGAATTACCCTGATTAAAAGCCTTTTGAAAGGTGGTAAACGGAATGTAAATAGATCGGTCTTCATCTTCAGAGTCATCTCCATTTAATCCTGAATGAAAGGTACCTACTACTTGAAAATATACCCCGCTTACTTGTATGTATTTACCAATAGGATCTTCGTCTGGAAAGAGAACTGCGGTGGTTATTTTACCAATGACACATACTTTTCGGTATTCATTTAAATCGCGGTCATTTAAGAAACGACCCGTTTGCATTTTTAGTAATTTAATGTACTGCACATCTGGGGCAAAGCCGTTTATTTCAAAAGCGCCCGTTCTAGTTTTGTAGGTAACATTATTTGCGCCTCGCCAACCACCCAATTGCAATCCTGGTGAGATTAAGTCTAATCCAGGAATTTCTTTTAGTGCCCTGGTATCTTCATTGTTGAGCGAAAACCAACGGTTCTTTTTAAACCCCTTGTAAGGCATGGATGTGGTGTTAGACCACATGAATACACTGTTTGCCAGTCGTCCCGAAAAATCACTTTCCACCCCGTTTTGTAATCCCGAGCCAGCACCTAACATGACAATAAGCATAATGATTCCCCAAATTACCCCAAATGCGGTGAGAGCGCTACGCAATTTATTTTTGCTTAGCGTTTGGTAAATCTCGGCCCATCTATCAATATCAAACATATCTATTCGTCTCTTAAGGCTACAATGGGTTTTACTTTGGCCGCTTGAAGTGCCGGAATTAATCCTGCAATACTACCCGCTACAACCAGAACTAAGGTTGAAAACATAGCTACGCTGAAATCTACTCCTGGGTTCAAAAATGTATTCGGATCAGAAGCTAATTCTGAGATATATTCTAATGAGAACACACCAAGTACTAGTCCGGTATAACCCGCAACGGTGGTTATAACAACCGCTTCTAGCAGAATCATAGAAACAACCGAAAGGGGAGTAGCTCCTAAGGCTTTTCTTACGCCAATTTCTTTGGTACGTTCTTTAACGGTAATCATCATAATGTTGCTAATTCCCACCACTCCGGCAATAATGGTCATGATTCCTATAATCCATACAAATGCATTGATTCCGGAAAAAATACCGGTAAACATTTTATACCTTTCTGCATTATTGGAAATGAATAAAGCCCGTGAATCATTAGGTTCAAAAACCAATTTATCGGATAGCATTTTACGAGTTTCCTCAATCATTTGGTTTACTCGTTCCTCTGAGGCGTCACCGGTGGTGAACATAATTCGGTTTAATCGGTTTTGTTGGTTAAATACCAATTGCGCGGTACTTACTGGCATGTAAACCATTTTATTTTCCCATCTACTACCTTCATCATTAAAGGTTCCAATTACTTTGTATAAAACGCCCCAAATAGAAATGTATTCACCTAAGGGGTCTGCTGTACCTGTCTCTTATACACATCTGACGCTGCCGACGATCTACTCTGTGTAG
>CAJXPI010000027.1 GCA_913057875.1 uncultured Flavobacteriales bacterium | reverse complement strand
AGATGCTCAGGAGTCTCGTGGGCTCGGAGATGTGTATAAGAGACAGATCTTAAAAAATGCTTTAGGGTTTGCTGGAATCTGTGCCTTACGATCATGCCAACCAGAAGCTAAATACATAGGTGATTGTCCTGCTTGATCCACATAAACAATCATTCCGTCAAATCCATGCTTAATGGCCTCATCCATCTGTTCTTGAACGGTGTTAGGTAACGGAAAAATCCAAGCCTTAACCAACAGCCAGGGAACAAAATACAAGGAAACAGCAGTTCCTACCAATAGTGCTATTCTGAGTAGTGTTTTAAAATTTTTTTTAGTCATCTAGTTCTGAACGTGAAAATCAACCTACAAATAACGGAAAGGTTTTGGAATGATGTCAAGTTGACCTACAAAATTCATAATTAATTGCTTTCGTAGTCTTCAACTACCTCTAAAACAATGGTAGCATTTGAAAAACAGTCCTTAAATTGAATCCTAAACATTTGGTTTTTTGACCGATAAACCACAAAACGAAGAAAATCAAACGCGTCCCCTTCCTGATAACTTTGTTTTTCGTATCCAAAATCTGTTTCCATAAAAAGATTGGCAAAGGCATAGGTGGACTCAATTGGCATTACCAAAATCAGGGAATCTAAATGATTAAAATTTATTTTAAATGTATCTAGGAATTCTGAATATATCTCTGTTTTCTGAATTAAAACATAATTAGGTAAATCTTTGTACATAGCTATTTCCTTCTCTATTTTTTCAAAGGGATACGATTGGGCGCTAAGTTCAAAACTTAAAAAAAGTACAAATAAGGTAACTATTAAGTTCCGCATTTTGAGATAGAACGCCATATAATAGTCTACCTAACAAAATAGTGGCCAAAATTTATTTTAATCATTATAGGGATCCATTAAGCCGCTTGAATAATAAGGTTCTTTTCTCCAAAACTGCCCAGGATTTATACTCCCTTTGAATTCATTGCTATAGAGTATCTCACTTTCCTTTTGATCTCTTTTACTTTTATAGCGCAATTTAGCTCTCAGCTTGGTTTTAAACTCCCCCTCATATTTAGGCACCACAAAATCCCAGCTATGGTTTGGAGGAATAAATAATGAATGGTAGCTATTACCACACCAACTGCTAGGTAAGTACTCAATATCTTTCCATTCTCCACTCTTATCTAGAGCCTGAATGTTTAGGTACAATCGGCTATCTTGTGCACTAAAATAAAAAGTATCTTGAGAAGCATTGGCCACATACAATTTCATGCCCTTATATGCTTTTCGGTAAACTTTCTTTTGCCCCGTTTGTACTACCATGGTCAATTTCCCAATTTCAAAATTGTTAGACTCTACAGACTCTTTAAACGCATTGTTTGAACCACCCCAACCTCCAGGCCCCGCTAATTCTTCTTTGTAAGGTGACGAAGCATAAAAATAACCCCGGTTCATATAGTCAATATTTAGTCCTCTTTTTTTCGTGCTTTCAATAACCTTTTCTCTCCAGACGTAGTTTCCTTGATGATCAATATAACCCATTCGATCATCCTCGACCACGAAAACCAAATCATCCGTAAACTCAGAGAATCTGATTTGATGAAACTTGGGTTGAACAATTTGTCCGGATTTTGTATTCCAAAAACCATAACGAAATGAGTATTTACCTTGCATGCTAATATCCTCTTCTGTAAAAATTAAATCTCCTCTCCATGTCAATTGATGAGAATAATAATCGAGCTTTAAAGGCGCTATCAAGGGAGTTCCATTGGTATCAATAGAAATCCAACCTCTTTTGGTTTCCACATATTGAATTCCATTCTGAAAAAAGTACTCTGGTTTTATTTGATAATCATCTGGAAGAATATTCAGATAAGGGGTTTTATTTAGAATCTCCCCCCTCCTATTAACAAGCCACCAAAGATCGTTCGTATCTTGAACAAAAGATCTGTTTACCACGAAGGGAGTCATTTTTTCACCGTCCTTTTTTGAAAAGATAAACTCCCCCTTATTATTAATCACCCCAGGGTAGTAATCATTTTGAGCATTTTTATCTTCATTTTTAATACGAATAATCGCCAAGCCATCATGAAATCCCGTAGCATAAAAATCAAGAAAAAATGAACCAGGAGGGAAAATAAACATTTGGTTACCATTAGCATCCAATAATGCGTCTCTTTTAGACCAGTGTCGTTCTTGTTCCGTTTGGTTAAACCTTTGGGCTAGATAATAGCCTCCATGAATTTGTTCTAAGCTTTTGTATTTACCAAAGGGAATTCGAAATTCACCCTGTGATGTTATCACCCCCACCTCATAGGTAGGCTTCAGGTCATCATCTTCTGGATATGGATTATGATTCTTACCGTGAACAATGGTAAGACCGTTTAAAAATGGATAGATTTTAAGAAAAGTAGTATCGGTAAGTAACTGCCCCTGAAAATTGATTATACCATAATGGTCGGTTTTTGTGCGTACTATAGATATGTTGTCCTCCTGGAACCCTTCAATTTTACTATAGTTATGTTCAAAGATTATTTTTCCGTCTTTATCAATGTAATACGGTTTTCCATCCATAAATACCTTTGCTCGCCCATTAAAAAAGCTATAGGCCACATCGTATTTTGGAGGTAATTCAAAATCTCCGGTCCTGTTGATATACCCATAGGTTCCATTTAGTCTAACGGGAGCTACCCCATCAGAAAACTGACCTGCTGATCGAAATTTGGCAGAAATTTTAATTTTTCCTGTATGGTCAATGAATCCCCAAAGCCCATTTTCATAAATGGGGTAGAGTTCTTTTTGTGGGTTAACAGATTGCGATTGTAATTGAAAATTACAAATTACCAAAGACACCAAAATTATTTTGTTCAATTTCCGTTTCATTATTCCACTTCCTTAATTATAGCCATCAATCCCTTTTTTATTCCTAGATAAACTTCTCCCTTTTTAAATTCGGGAATTATGATTTGGTCTAAAATTTCTTTAGCCTCATCATCTGTTAACTTATCTTCAAGGCCATTACCCACTTGTATTCTTATTTCTTTAATTTTCATTCCAAATACCAGTGAAACACCATTATTCTTACCCTTTTTACCGATTCCCCAATGGTTAGATAAATCCAATGAATAATCAAACAAATTATCATACGGTGCATAGCTTGTGATGGAAACAACCGTAATTTCAATAAATGTTTCTTTTTCCAGGTTTATTAGGGTTTCTTCCAAATCTTCCTTTTGTTTAGGGGTGAACACTTCCTCAAAATCATTCACATACCCCACATTTTGAGGAAATTCAAAATCTGGTGATTTTTTTAATTGTCCAAAGCTTTTATGGGTCACAAAGAATAGAAGTAATCCAAAGAGTAAAAATCTAATTTTCATTTTTATTTTTTTTGCAGAAGATTTTCTAAACCAATTAAAAACTATAAGTATACATGGCAAAGGAACCTATGGTATAACTCAAAACATTCACGATAAGTGTTGTTTTTAAAATTTCTTTTTTTTGATAATCCTGTTTCAACATACGGTAATTCACCAGGCCCTCAATGATCAAAGTGAGAATGAAAGCAATTCCGTAAAAAATGATTAATGATTTCATTCCTTCTGTTCCGCGCACTTCATAGTCACTAACCCAAGGAAACCATACAACCAACCACCAGCCACCATTCAGAATCATGGACCCTATAAACCCTACCACACCGCTAATTAGGTTAGAGAATACAGCCGTTTTAAAAATTTTCTTGTGGTACCAAGTTTTGTTTAACAGTTTACTCATTCCTAAACATTCTAAAAGAATGATAGTAATCATAAATATCCACCCTTGAGGAAGGAAAGCGTAAATTCCGAAGCTTACATTTAATAGTACCATGGAGCAAATTATCCTGCTTAAATCAATATAAATAGGTTACCTCTTATACTCTTCTTTGAGTATTCATTTCTTTTAAATCGCTTATATCCTTTTCAGTAACTACTCTAAAAGAAAACCTATACCCTTCATACACCGCGATTCCATAAAAAAAGACATCCATTACACTAAACGTTTCGCTCATAATCTCGGGTAAAAAGGTATAATCAAATCGAATTAATGTTTCCAAATACCCAAATTCTACCGAATTTGCTAAAAACCCAATAATACTCAAAAAGTTACCTAATAAAACACTGAATAAAGAAATAGCGGCTCCCCAAATTCCAAAAACTTTATCAATTCCATTCCCAAATTTCCGAAGGGTTATTCCTACCGCTGCTCCAATAGCAACCGCCATATAACCGATTTGAAATTCGGTTGAAACCGTAATAGTCCCCCACAAAATAGCTCCCAACACTCCCACAATTAGTGATGAAAGTATGCCCGGAATAAGTTTTTGCTCCATTCGCAATTTTTCAACTACTTCAAAAGAAAGTTGGCGTTTAATTTCACTAGTCTGTAGTGCATCCGTGTCATTTAATGGCGCTACAATAATGCTTTCATCTCTTTTATAATCCGAACATTCTATTTGAAACGCGGCTTTTTCTCCAGTAAGGTTACAAAGCACGCCTTGCTTTATATCCATTTTTCGGTTAAGGCAATTTTTACAGAATTCTACCTGTTCTTCTCTTGTCATGGTTGATTTTTTTGGTTGTTTTTAAAGTTAAAATTTAAAAGGGAACATTTATTGGGCTCAAGTTACAGTTACTGAATAACAAAGACCACCTGCGTCAAGTTAGTTTCCTTAAAAGCAGCGGTACATTTAATTTTGGCTTCACGATCTTTGGAAAAGCACATCAACGGAAATGGACAATCAAAAGCCACCGTTTGATTGGCTGAAAAACCTTTACTCTTGGTCTCTTTATTAATTTCTACCTCACCCAAACTTAAGGTTCCTGAAAAAGTTTTTTCTGGAAACTTTTCATCTCCGTCCCAATTGAAATTAACACCTAGGCCTTTTACATTTCCATCCTTAGAAAAGAAAACTAAGCCCATCTCTTCATAAAAGTAACTTATTTCGCCACTTGGGTAATCCACTTTTTTACTAGGCTCTCCCATAAACGCTACCAGTTCTTTTTCTTTGGTCTTGCTGTCCAAGGAGGTTTCATTCACAAAAAGTTCATAGTTTTCGGTGAAACGAGTTTTTGGGGCGGTCTGTCCAATGGCTAAATTTGAAGTTAATGCAATAAGGATTACGATGGCTACTAGTGCGAGTTTCACAGTTTTCATTTTATTAATAATTGTTATTTACGTTTTAGGTTGTTACTCTAAAAAAAGTATCCAATACGATAAGTAAGAGCACTATAATACGGGCTTCGTTGGTTTTGGTCATACAAGACGTTATACAGTACTTGCATACTGATTCCTCCTTTTCTACCTACTTGACGCACATAACCTACGCCCACAAACCAAGAGTCAACCACATCCTTTTGGCGCGAATCGTCATTGGCTACATATTGCGATTGTAATACTTCATATTCAGACCAAAGATAAATGCGCTTAGTAACTTTTAATCGGGCAAAAACATTAGGTCCATGTGAGGTTAAATCATAGCTACTAATTCTGCTTTTTCTATAAATATAGCGGTAACCCACACCGGCAATTAACGCTTTCGGAAATCGATAAGCCAACATAGGTGCCAGCTCAAAATACGTTTGACTGGGAGTCACCCAAAATCCAGTACCTAAACCAAATGAAATTCTTTGTTTTAATGGTCTTGTATCTCTTCGTTGTTTGGGAGCCTGTTCTACTTTTCCTATACTGTCATTCTGAACAGTTGTAGACGTACTATCAGATTGGCTAAATGCCAAAGAAGAAATAAAAATGGCGGAGATAGTAAGTATTTTGTTTTGCATGTATCGAGAATTAAAAGTAAACTGCACAATAACTCAGAACTAAAATAACTAAAATCTTATATGCCTTCTGCAAACTACGTTAATTAAAGTAGCTAGTGCTTGTGAATACCCTAATTCCCTGTATTTAAGCTGTTTTTAATCATAGCGTTTTATTCTACTAATCCCTGATTGTCAAATCATTTCGACTAAACCCTTTACTAAAATCTCGGACTCTTGTACTTTCACCTAATGAAACCCTATTTATATATTCAGCCCAATACATGACGTCACGTGGATCAGTAATTCCATCCTCAATACTTTTTTTAGTTTATCAATATCTTTGGACGCCAAGAAAAGGATACATCCAACAATCCTTTCATTTCTTAGGTATTCATTTTCCTTTAATGCTTGGTTAATCAGCTCAAAAACATGGTATTTCTCGTTTCCAAAGTCAGTTTCATTTTTTTTTCAAAATATCCCTTGGCATTTGTTCGACTGTGTTCCGATTCATTTTCAAAAAATTAAACATTATATTATTTCAGTATCTACTTTTCCTATAAGCCGGTAATGTTTTAGTATAACTAATTGGTTAAGATAAAATCGAAGCTTGTGACAAGAAACAACTTGAACATCTTGTGTATTAAAATGGAATTCTTGAGCTTTCTGGTAGGTAAAGAAGCAGACATAAATGTACATATTTATGCCTACTAGTAGAAAGTAAAAACGGACAGAAACACCCCTTACTAAGTTTTTTTAAAGTAATGTTCTTCACCACAACAGATTTTAAACTTTTTCTTGCTTCCGCATGGACACCTACTGTTTCGGCTAATACGTGCATTGGGTGTGCTGAGTTCATGGGTTAACATGTCTTGATTAAAGATCTTTTCTAAAGCGGCATACAACTCGGGGTGTTTGCGCTCTAACAATTTAGGGCATTCAAAAAAGTATTCGCTAGTTACCGAAAAAAACTCTGCTTTATTAGTGGCTCCATAGGGATTGATATCGGAGCTTTTCTCGTAGATTTCTTCAATTTTCTTTTGCATTAAATCTACCCATGGAATGGCATATTGCTTTTCTAACAAGGCTCTAGGAACGCCATCCACTAATCCATCAGCCTTGTCAATAAGATGCACAAACTCATGAATAGCGGTGTTCTTTTTATCGCTTTCATTTTCAAACCCGTGTCGCAAAGCGGATTTAGAAAGAATCATTTTTCCTTCCATATATCCGGTTCCTACCATTCCTAAAATGGAACGATTGGGGCCTTCAAACCGAAACTCAGCATTAAAACTGTCTGGGTAAATTAAAACTTCTTGAATATTGGTGTATTGCCACTTTGGAAAGGCAAAAATGGGAATAATGGCACTGGATGCCACCAGTAATTTATCAGGAAGCGTTACCTGGGTTTGAATTCCAGTAATACGAACGTTTAGTAAGAATTCGGATACCTTAAACTCAAACTGTTTCTTTTCTTGCGCTTCTAAACCGTTGTAAAAAGCTACCTCTTGAGCCAGAATAACGCGTTGTTCTTTAGGAAAGTGATTAGCGGGCAATTTCCATTTAGATTTACGCTTACGATTCAAACTCCAAACCAGGAAAGCCACAAAGGCCACATTAACCAAAATAAAAATAGGATGCATGGCGCTAAGATAGTTTTAGCATGGTTTTGAAAACAGAAAACGAACTAGAAATTACAACTCCGGTTTAGCCACCCTACCCATAAACAAAATGGCGCGCGTTTCATTATCAACAATGTAAATCAAAAACGGATGATCGGCCGTAAACTCTTTAGGTATCTCCACATCATCAGGCATAGTACTTTCAACGGTCATAATTACAGCAGTAGCTGCAGCTGCTTCAGAACCTTTTTCATCAATCTCAATAAAAGCTTTATGCACCACGTCCGAAATCCATAAATCGTTAGAGGGTGTCATTTTAGAAAAATTTGCACCTGGTGTAAAGGCTTCTTTCATACCCATAGTTTGCAAGTATTTTTTTACTCCAAGGTTTACACTAAACTTGAACTTGGGAATAGCTAAATTCACCGGAGTTTTCTTAGCTGTAATCGCCTTGGTCATCTGCGAATTTGCCATTTGTTGTTCAATTAACGGCATATTAGCCGGATCTTTGGGGAGAACCACCACCATACTTTGTTTTTCTCCTTTGTACGGAAGCATGACCATCTGCATGTCCTTATTTTCCCAATAGGCTAAAGAAGAAGAAGAATGCATGAACGGAGTTTCTATTTTTTTGGTTACGCTAACATTAAATTCACGTTCACGGGTTTGTCTTTCTTCAAATTCACTTAGCCAATCTCCCTTAAAATAAATAGCATTGGTTAACACCAGCCGTGTGTCGGTTGTAATGCTACCTTCACCCAGCAAATCTTTAATGCGATCATTGGTTTGATCAGCTATCCATTTATTAATAACCAAGCGCTCCTTATCCGGCTGCCCCACGAAATCAACAAGCTTAAAATCCGCCTGATAAGCCTGTTTGTTAATACTTACAAAATCATCTTGTAGGCCGTAATTCTTCTCCCCCCACAACTGATTGGCAATAGTCAACTCCACATTATCTGCTGCATTATCTGATACCTTTTTGGAGTAGGCTCCATAGCCATAATGAAAATAAGGCTCATTCACATCAAAATGCATAGTTTTAGCCATTTCATCTGCGGTACCACCATCGGCACCTGCATAGGTCATAGTCAATGCTGCCGAAATACTATACGGGCTGAAAAAAATGTTACCATGGGTTTTCTGAGTAACTTTTTGATATAAGTCAAAGGCAAATTTGTTGTTCTTTTGTGCATAATAAGATGGAGATTGCAAACGTCTTTTAGGCACAGCTGCCGCCATAAAGAAGGCTAATAACAAAATGAGAATAGAATGCTTTTTCATAACTTTGGCTTTTTATTTGTAGATTGTTCGCAAATAGTGTTCCACTCAACTAACGATTCTATAAAAATAAACGTTAATAAAATCATGAGACGCATACCTATGAAATATTTCATTGCAGGTTTTGGCTTGATCTTATTGGTGTTAGCTAGTTGCCAGAAAGAAAGGCCCGAAGCTATTTCTCCTGCTATTTCTACCAAGATTTCTGATTTAGTGGATCAAACTTGGGTTTTAGAACATCATAATTTCAATGGTATAGAAAATATTCCTCCTCAAGATAATTACGTGAAGTATCTAGAATTTAGTTCAGATAGTACTTTTGTTGGCTATACGGGTTGCAATCTAATTCATGGAATTTACCATGCGAACGATTCGGGAGAAATTTTTTTTTTTTCGGTTTTAAATGTAACGGGAGCCCCATGTCCTCCAGGAACGGACGAATGGCATGATATTATTTCGAATCAATTATTGGCTACGCATAGGTTTAAAATTACCCCTACCCGTTTAGAGTTAAATGCCGGGTTGAATGACACGATTGATATGTTGCGTTTTATTCCGAGGAATCCTTAATCGTTTAAACGTCTAAACTTCATTTTTCTTTGGCTTCGGGCAACAGCCATCATAGATGCACCGCCAAAAAATGGTCCGTAGGCAATAACGTACGAACCTTGAATTCCAATGATACCTAAAAAGGATAAGAGGGACACTAATCCGCCTAATACCATAAAAACCAAGCCCCCATATTGTAGCGCTAAGTTTTTTTGTTTGGCCTGTTTTTCTAATTTATCGGTAATTAATTGCCGTTCAATAGAATCAAACAAAATCCGGATTCCTTGGGCATCTACCCCCCTACTTTTTAATTCTTTCCTTATGTCTGAAAAGTCTTTACCTGCCTTGCGTTGAGGTAAATATTCCTTTTCTAATTCAAATAAATCTAATGCCTTTTTAGGTTCGTTTAATTGGGTTAAGGAATCGGTAACTATAGGTCGTTCATTGCGCATAATTCAAATGTAAATAAAAAATAATTATATTTATTTACCATGGTAATTAAATTAATATACATTTGCACTCATGGCGAGTATGGAAAAAGAAATGAACACAAAATTCCCGCACGACACACATCGTGCCATGAGCAACATTGTGTTTACAGGGGCCTGGATAAAAACACAGATGGAATCCATCATAAAGCCATATGGACTCACTAATCCGCAATTCAACATTTTACGCATTTTAAGAGGTGCAAAGGATTGGTTAAATATGCATGAGGTAAGAAATAGAATGGTTGAAAAATCACCAAACACCACTCGTTTGTGCGATAAACTAGTACAGAAAGGGTTTATTTTAAGAGAGCGCCATGACACAGATAGACGACAAGTATATTTAAAAATATCGGAAAAAGGATTAAAGTATATCGCTCCCCTAGATGATCCCCAAGTGTTAAAACCCATGGATTTTCTACACAATATTACAAATGAGGAAGCGCGTGAGCTTTCTCGAATTTTAGACAAACTTAGAGGTTAAAAAAATTTACCCAAATATTTACCATGGTAAATATTAAATACAACTATTAAGAACAATCAAAACAACAACTATGAACAACAAAAACTTACTTGTAAAAAGAATTTCAACCGGAATATTTTCCTTATTAATGGCCTTTAGCTCCGTTATGTATTTCGCTCAAAATGATATGGTATTCGAAAAATTTACCGCTTGAGGTTTCCCTACATGGATCATTTACCCACTAGCCATTGCCAAGCTTTTAGGATTAGTAGCTATCTGGACAGAAAAATCTAAAACACTGAAGGAATGGGCGTATGCAGGTTTTACATTTAACTTATTACTGGCCATTGGTGCGCATGTGAATATTGTAGATGAAGAGTTTTATGCGGCATTAGTAGGGTTAATTTTAGGAGCAATTTCTTACTACACTTGGAAAAAACAAGATTAATTTAATCATCTCCACACACACAAAAAAAGGGGCAACGATGTATTCGTTGCCCCTTTTTTGATTTCGTAAATCTTCTCTAATTCTTTGCTCTATTCCGGTAAGATAATCCAATAGTAAGTGCTACTACACTCACCAACACATATGCCCAAGTTGGAATAGGTAATGGATCTCCCTGAGCATAAGAATGCAATCCGGATAGGTAATAATTTACGCCAAATGAAGTCATTATAATACTAAAGAAAGCCACCACGCTAGCCGCATTAAACCAATATCTAAATGGTTTTATTACTGGAATTAAGCGTAAATGCAACACAATAGCAAATGCCAAAATTGATATCAGCGCCCAAGTTTCTTTAGGGTCCCAACCCCAATAACGGCCCCAACTTTCGTTGGCCCAAACTCCGCCTAGAAAGGTGCCAATGGTTAACATGTAAATACCAATAGTCATGGACATTTCGTTCAAAAACGTTATTTCCTTAATGGCCAGTTTCACGCTGTCTTTGGGTTTATTTGAAAATATCATTAACCACAAAGAAGTGAATCCAAGTAAGGCGGATAACGCCAATGGTGCGTAACTCCCCACAATTATAGCTACGTGTATTTTTAACCAATACGATTTTAAGACCGGTACTAAATTCGTGATCTCTGGATTTAACCAATCTAAAAACGCCACGAAAAGAAGCGTTCCCGTAAATAAAGTGGCTAAGGGTAGGATGAAATCTGTTTTTTTATGGAAAAACAATCCAAATAAAATAGTGGTCCAAGAAACCAGAATTGTCATTTCATAGCCGTTACTCCATGGAGGATACCCACCCGCATACCAACGCACTATCATGTTGGCTGATTGTAAAAGAAATAGCAGCAACGTTACGTAAAACAACACCTTTTGGGTTTTCGCAATGGCCGTAGATTGATTAAATAATTTGGTAATTGCCAAAATCAACAATACCAATCCTACCATCCAGTAACTATAAAATAAATGAAAGAACACTTTCAATTTGTTATACCACAATTCCGCGTTTATCTGAGTGGTATTTGGCACAATCTCAGCCGCATAATGCTGTTGGTACTTTTTAATGTAAGAGATGTTCTCAAAAGCAGTTGTGAAGTCGCCCGTTAACCGTGCCGAATCGCTAGCGGTGTAAATCATGACCAGGATATTTCGTACAAACGCAGAATCTTCTGGCCCAACGCCTAGCAATACCGATTTATCCGTGTACCACGCATGATCTAAGTCTTTTGGTTTTGGAAACATCTTCATGTAGGAATCGGTTAAAGCTTGGTACAAGATATTGAATCGCTCATCTACCTTAATCACCTCTTCCATATGTTTAGAGCGTTGATCTGGCTTGGTATTGTATGATTCATCTACCATTTCTTGCAGCACGTATTCCCCTTCTTCGGTAAAAAAATCTTTTAAGGAAACGTAACTACTCCCCTCTTTACCCAGTTTTTCTAAAATGAGTTTCCCCTTGGTTTCGTCTACTTTAATTACCGGGGCAAATGCCCAGAACTGCGGTTTAGCATGAATGGCTAAAAACAATTGATTGGCATCAAGGGTTGCTTTTACCGAATCGTATTGGAGATTGAATTTGGTACTTCCTGTAATTTTTCGCGTTAATTCTGAAGCTAATGTATTTACCGGTTTAATACGCCCATCCATGTCCTGGAGCAATAATCCTCCAAACTCTGCTCCTATTTCTTTAGGGAAAACCCCAGCTACCTTTTCAAACTCTAATGTAGACTGAGCTAAGGATGAAAATGAAAGCAAAACCAAAGCCATGGTTGCCATGCGTTTTTGCTTCACTTTAGCCAGCGATTTACTAATAAATCGGAAACGGCTGTTTTTTGTAAACAAACTCCAAATCATTCCCAAGGTCAGTAAAAAATACCCCAAATAAGTTATTTGTGTCCCCCACCAGTCGTGGTTTACACTTAAAACGGTTCCCAATTCATCGGTATCATAAGAAGCCTGGAAAAATCGAAATCCACCGTGATCCAGTACGTTATTCATGTAAATGGTATACGGAAAAGTGGTTTCGCCATCAATAACATCTAAATAACTAGAATACTCGGATGGACTAGTTGAACCTGGGTAACGTACCAACTCAAAATCTTTTAAGAAAAGTTTAAATCCTAAAGGAACAATTTCAGGACCAATAGCCACGCGTACCTTTTTTCCCTTCATGGTAAACACGTCCGAACCAGCAGTTTCTGTAGGTCGGTAACTCAGGGTCACTTTTTTACTTTCCTCTCCCGATTTCACATTCATGACCACCTTGTTAGGTAAGGTCTTTTGCAATTTTTTATCGGTGGTAGAAACGTAACCAATCTCTGAGTCTGGATGTTGACTTTTCACTACAAAACTAATGGCCCCTACTCGGTATAAAGAAGCAAGCTTCAATGGCACCAAGGTATCCGCAGCAAAACTGCTGGAAGTTTGGGTGGCCATTTCCATTAATTCGGCTGGAGAAGTAGTTTGAATAAACAGTTTTTCTTGGGTACGGGATAACTGCACATCGCAATCTTCTTTAGAATTAAAACCAATCATTCCGTATGGCGTTTCAATGACTTGACCATTCTCCATGAAATACGTGGCTCGCTGATTTTCCTCCGCTACCACCACAGTGAGAATAAATCCATCACCAGGAACAATGTTACGTTCTGCGTAAGGAATGTACTCCACGCTTTCTACAGTTACCTCATCTAAATCATAACTGAAATCTGGAGGGGTTAATACGGTGGGTGCAATTGGTTCTACTCTAGACTTTTCCTCTACCTCAAAAGTCAAATAGCTTTTATTGGTTTTCATGGTTTTGGTGGCATGCCCTTCACGAATATTCACCACGCCTTCAAATCCAGTATATCTGCTCACAAATGCTCCAATAAGCACCACTACAAATCCCAAATGAAAAAACAACAGTGATCTTTTTTCTTTTCTAAACAGTCGGTATTTAGGTATGTTTAATAAGAAATTAACGGCCAAGCCCCCCATTATAGCCTCAAACCACCAAGCATCATAAATAACGGCTCTTACAGCAGGAGTACCAAAGTCATTTTCCATAAACGTACCCTTGGCGCAGGCTACCCCAAAAACAAACAAAAGCGCTAACGACAATTTGTTAGAGCTTAATAGATCAAAAAGTTTTTTCATTTTCTGATAAAAATGAAATGGTGCCCGAGAGCACCATTTCCAATGTAATAATATTTTGAGTAAAGGTTATTCTTTTGACTCTTTCATCCAAGTAGGAAGAATGTCTTTTTTGAATGCCTCTTTTTCTGCCTCTAATTTTTCCATATCTAAACCGATGTACTCTTGAGCTAACGCCTTAGTTTCAATATTTGGATAAGGAATTGGTGAGTTATGCCCCAATTCTGCTAATAAACGAGCCAACTTTAATCTTGCTTCTTGTGCTTTTCTTGTACCCGAAGTCATAATTCTACTCACTTCTAATGGAGCGTGGAAAGTAGCTCCGTGAGAAGCCACAGCATAATCCCAACGCCATTGTGCGTGACGGATATCCATTAAGATTGGTTTCATTTGCTCTTCAGTAGCACCTAATTCCCAAGCTTTACCCGCTTCAACGTGTGCATGAACTAAAATCTTTTCTAATTCAATGGCTTCCGCTTTGTTTTTCATTTGTCTTTCCGTTACATCCGAAATCAAAGACTTGGTTTCTTCACGGTGACAAACTTGACATGAATTAGCTGGATTTGCTAAAGGAGACTGAATGTGGTGATCTGTAAATTTTTGTCCACCTTCTGTTTTATAAGGCATATGACAATCGGCACAAGAAACGCCACGTTTAGCATGCACACTTTCAGTAAACATTTCATAGCCCGGGTGCTGTGCTTTCAACATAGGTGCTTTTGAAATAGCATGCGTCCAATCAGAAAACTCAATGGCATCGTAATAGGCTTCCATATCATCTACGCCCATTCCGTTTTTCCATGGAAATTTCAAATAAGGAACACCCTCTTTACCTTCAATCTTTTTATCAAAGTAATACTCCACGTGACACTGTGCACATACTAAAGAACGCATTTCGTTATGCGAGGCTTCAGAGATATCTTTCCCCATTGCCGCAAATCCTTCAGCCAAAGCCGGTCTTGAAATACGTAATCCCATGGTTTTAGAATCATGACAATCAGCACAACCAATAGCATTGGTTACTTCCGGCCCCTTATCTGCCCATTTCCCTTTGTAAAATTCTTCAATACCCATTTCATTCATTAAACGAGGCACATCCGGACTTTTACATGTCCAACATGTAGCTGGCATTGGTCCCGTACCTGGACCAGTAGGACCTCCTGTTCTTAAAGTATTTTGAATATCTGTAATGGCATATCCGTGACCAATAGGGGCGTTATAGTCTTTTGCAAAACCGTAACCTGCCCAAAGAACCACTAAACGAGGAGAATCCTCTAGCATGTCTTTATGTCCATTTTTACTGTTGTAAGAAGCAAAAGAAGTATCTAATGTTTGCATGAAAGATTGATACTCACGAGGGAAATACTCTCCCCAAACTGCATTATCTGCTTCGTTTTCATCAATTTCAATTTTCGGCATATACGCAAATCGCGCTTCCGCCTTACGATTGGTAATGTTACTCGCTAACATCCCTAAAAGGAATACTACCACTATGGTAACGATAAGGAGTGTCCAATTTCTGGTTTTAGTACTCATAATTTTACTTTTTACTTATTGTTTAGGTCTAATTGTTCTTTCATCCAAGTGGGAACTATGGATTCTGTATTTTGTTTTTCTGTTAATGGCTCCACCTGGTAACCTACCGAAGAGAGACTTTTCACACGTCCGTGAGGAACTTCTTTATGACATTCCCAACATTGACGTTCTAATCTACTTGCATCATGTCCTTCTATCCAAGAAGATGCTTTGGCATCAGTTACTTGATTTTGGTGGCATCGAATACAATTTTCTTTCACCACTTTTTGACCCGGCTCATGCATTACAATCACCTCTGGCTCCGCATGTAACGTAAAGATGGTTGCGTGATACAAACCGTCTTTCGCCTTGAAAGCATACTTTCTAAACACATTATCGTGAGGAACGTGGCAATCGTTGCAATTGGTTACTTTACCATGTGAACTATGTTCCCAAGTAATATACTCTGGTGTCATTACATGACAGTTAATACACGTTTTGGGATCATCAGAAAGGTAGGAAATGGCTTTTGATTCTTGTAAAATAAAAAGACCCAAGCCAATAACGGTACCCGAGAGAATGATCACCCAAGTTTGCCATTTTTGTGGCGGTTTTAAATTAGAAATAAAGCCCATAATTCAATCTTATTTTTTGAATTTAAAGAATTCAGTACTGAAGTTAACTTGCGCCCACATCCAGTTATTCATTCCAGTTTCAGTATATCCGTTAATAACATTTGCTTGATTCTTAATTTGTTTCATAGAATCAGTTGCGAACATTTGAGAATAACCTATGTTAGCTACAACCCCTTTAGAAATTACAAACTTGTATACTAAATCGATTTCGGTACCTAAACCAGAACTTACTGTTGCATCTGGGTCAATAGAAGTTAAATCTAACAATTCTACAGGCGACATGAAATAATGTAAATGCGCTAATAAGAAGTGCTTTTTACTTTGACCTAATTGGAAATTCGTTTTTCCATAAATATCAATTAACCCGGTAGAACCATTGTTTTGTCCGTGGGCATTTCCTACATAGAAGTAATCCATAAACCCGTAAAACTTATGGTTTGTTCCGTAGAGAGGATTCCATCCATTCTCGGTATTCGCATCTGCATCATGTGCATTACCAGAAGCAAAATCAGCTCCAATAGTAATTGGCGTAAGTTTTGTTTTATAAGTAGCATTAAACGCCACAAAATAGGCGCTTACTTTATTGTTTTCTTCTGCAGCACCTGCTGTTTCTCCCATTTGGTAATACGCTTCCAAAGCAAATTTCCATTTACCCGATTTGTAGGTCGGAATTAAGCCCAGAGTTTGACGATTTACAATAGTCGTATCAAAACCTTTTTCTCTACCATCATTATTAAACACAAAAGAAACGTCCATTTTATCCCAAGCCTTATTTGCCCATAAGAAATACATCATTTTGTAATTCCCCATAGGTTGACCATTTGATCCTAAATATGGTTGGTAATTTAAATAGGAAGGTTCATTCTGAGCTTGGTTAAAAGAGATTCCCGCATCTGCTTTAAACTTTGCCGCCTTATTATTATACCTTAATAAGAACGCATCATGGCTACGACCTTGTTGTGCCCAATCTAAGTTTCCAAAGAAACGTGCATTATCATAATCTAATGCCTGACGACCTACTTTCATAGACCAATTATGGTTTATATAATACTCCCCAAAAGCTTCATACACATTAAACATAGAAGGGTCTGTTTTGTAAATCTGTCCAGTACTACCCCACATACGCACATCTTGCACATTTACATGCATATGAAATTTGGAGTTTTTATAATCAAACCATAATCGCGTGCGCTGTTCTACAAAAGCTGCCGGTTTTAATCCATCTGCTAAAGGCTCTTTAAATCCATGACGGTATTCAAACCTTGGGCGGATTTGAGCACCCACGGTGAAAACTCCGGTATCTTTTTTAGTTTCGTTGACTCCTTCGGCAGGCTCATTTGCCGATGTTGGATTAATTAAGGCTAACTGAATCAAACCTAGGCCCAACCATTTCATTGTATTTTTTACTAGCATAGTGTTACTTTTAATGTAAATATTACTGTTCAAATTTACAAAACCATGACAATCACTAGTATCAAATATAAAATTATTATTGTGACTTTTATCACTTAAATAGATGTTTAATATTCTGTTTTCACTCAACAAAAACACATTAAATACTGATATACCTATAATTAGCCCTAAATTCTAAAAAACACGATACGGTGGGCATGACTTAAATGGAGGGGGGGAAACGTAATTTTTCTCTGATACTATGTTTACAACCGAATGCGATTAAGAATTCGCTGTGTTTGATCCCAAATTTCTTGAGAATTAGTTTTCAAAAATCGTGCTGTAGCTTCTATATTAACCTGATTTTTATCAAAGTACTTACCGGATACTCCATGAATTTTAGACGAGGTGGCTAACATTAAAGGGCTCTCTGCTCCATCTTCGGCAGTATCTAAAAATAACCCCAGAATAATCTGTATCCATTTTGGGTAATCCCGAAAAATACCAGAGTTAATAGCCCCTGGATGGACACAATTAACGGTAACCGAAGTATTCTGAAGTTTGTCTGCCAATAACCAGGTAAAATGAAGAACTAATAGTTTAGAATTAGCATAGGCATGCATCCCATTATATTTTACGGTTTCAAAATGCGTATCTGTTAGGACTTTACCATATTTCTGAACTTTTGAACCTAGGTTTACGATACGTGCATTATGGGTTCTTTTGATTAATGGCATTAAACCATTTGTAAGCGCATATACCGCAAAATAATTTATGGCAAGTGTCAACTCTAAACCATCTACTGAACGTTCTAATTTTCGATTAAATATACCCGCATTATTAATTAATACATCAATTCTATTATAGCGCTCAGTAATCCTTTTCACCGCTTCATTTATGGATTTTAAGGAACTTAAATCCACATATTCTAGGCGTACTACGTGTGATTTAGATTCTCGAATAATTTCTTCGAATGCCTTTACCGACTTTTCTGAGTCTCGTACCAACATGACTACTTCGTAACCTTGACGAGCCATGGAAGTGGCTAGCACTTTACCAATACCCGAGTTACATCCAGTAATTACGCAAACTTCCTTTTCCATTCATAGCATTTTAGGCGTCATAAAAATAAAAAGTTTATTGAAAAAAGGAATACCCTTGGATAAAAATGCCTGTACATCTAACAAAATATTAATAAATTGCATCTTCAATTCCCCCATTATGAAATTACAATTACTATTCGTGCTTTTTGCGCTACCAGTCCTGATGTCGGCACAAGTCAAAATATCTAAGAGTGACCAGGTTTATTTGAATAAAATTCAATGGGAATCTGCTACCAAAAACATTTCAAAAGCAGATGCTCGTTTTCATAAAATAAATGGAACCAACTACATTTCGGTTATTGCGAAAGTAAATCCGAGTTTTTCTCCCAATGATTTGCCCACCGCGTGCATTATGGGCTCTCAAATTGGAGAAATTATTACCTTAAAAATTCCTACAGAGCAAATTACTCAAATCCATAATTTCCAAAATATTAGTTACTTGGAAGTGGCTCCCCAAATTCAACCCAAGGTAAAGGATGCCGTATTGGATTTACGTGCTGATTCAGTTTATAGTGGCATAAACTTACCCAATTCCTATACTGGAAAGAACGTCATAATTGGTGTCACCGATTGGGGCTTTGATTACAGTCACCCTATGTTTTATGACACTGCTTTAACAGGTACACGAATATTAGCTGCTTGGGATCAATTTAAAACTTCGGGTCCCGCACCTTCTGGAATGACCTATGGTACAGAATACGTGGGCGAAACGGAATTATTAGTCGCCCAATCGGATACGGCTTGTACTTATTATGATTATGCGACCCATGGAAGTCATGTGGCCGGAATTGCCGCAGGTGGAGGCGCAGGTATTGGACTAAAAGGTGTTGCATTTGAATCTAACCTTCTTTTTGCGGCCATTCATTTAGACATGGCTTCTGTTATTGATGCGGTAAGTTGGATGAAGGAAAAAGCGGACGAGGCAGGAATGCCCTTAGTGGTCAATATGAGTTGGGGATTATATCATTTAGGACCTTTAGATGGAACATCATTAAGTAGTCAAGCGTTTGATGCCTTTGCCAAATCTGGCGTGACCATAGTTACCTCTGGGGGTAATAATGGAAATGATGACTTTCATATAAAGAAAACTTTTAATCAAGATTCATTATTAACGCGTGTTAACTTCTATCCGTACTCTGCTCATCCAAGTATGTGGGGACAAAGCATTTCTATGTGGGGAGAAGAAAACAAGCATTTCGGATCCTTTTTTGAAGTCTATGAGAACGGAGTGAAAGTGGCTTCAAGCCCACCTCATGAAACGGATAACACCCCCAATTATATGGATACGATTCTAGTTATTGGAACAGATACTATTTACTACAATTTGAGTACCGAAAGTGCCCATCCTCAAAATCAAGTGCCTCATATGCGATTGCGAATTAAAAACACGCATGGCCATTTCATTATCGTTCTTCGATCGTATGCAAATGAGGGTACTGTTCATTACTATAATGTAACAGAACTGAGCAATGGGGCTGGGAATTGGGGAATGGATTTCACACCTTTCGGATCGCAAGGAATTGGAGGTGATAATTTATATGGAATTGGGGAACCCGCTTGTGCAAATGATGTTATTTCAGTAGCCGCTCATAAAAGCGAAACACGTATTCCAAACGGGACGGTATTTCCGGGAGCTATTGCCAATTTTAGTAGTATTGGACCTACCGTTGATGAAAGAATAAAACCAGATATCTCGGCTCCTGGAGTATCGGTAGAATCTTCTATTTCATCATATACCACAGAAACACATACGGCTACTTCCACCACCACTTTTAATGGTCGCACGTATGAGTTTGCCAAATTTTCAGGTACCTCTATGTCTGCTCCTGCTACAACTGGAGTTGTAGCTTTGATGTTAGAAGCAAATCCAGATTTAACCCCTTCTCAAATCAAACATATTCTTAAAACAACGGCCAGATCTGATAATAAAACGGGAGTTATTCCGCCAAACGGAAGTACCCAATGGGGCTTTGGAAAGGTACACGCATGGGCAGCGGTTAAAGAGGCTAGTCGTATTGTTTCCGTTTCCAGTACAGAAATGGAGAAAGAAATCATCATTTACCCCACGCTTGTGCATGAGGATATAACCATTAAAGAAAGTGGATTAGAACCATGGGATTTTAAGGTTTTTGATCTGCAGGGGCGTTTGGTTCATTTTGGAAAAACAACAAAGGAAATTTCTGTAAACCAATTAGCATCGGGTAGCTATGTGTTACACTTATATGGAAATAACCGCCACGAAGTACAAAAATTCATTAAGCAATAATTAAACATCGGATTTGGCAAATATCCTTACTGGACATAGTTTTTATTCTAAAACGAAAAGAGAAAAACGGGTCTTTTTCGCAAAATTGTTTCTAATCAGTATTGGGGTAATTGTAATACTGGGACTTCTCTCCTACTTCACCCATTTCTACTTTTTGGGAATTCTTGGGTTTTCAATATACCTCACACTCCTAGCACCCTTTATTGATGTCCCTGGATTACAAAAAACGGGTGGATTGGTGTATTACTCCCTTCTTTTTTTAGGAGAAAAACCAAAGAATAATAAAATTTCAATTCATGGAGGAACTTTATTTGATTACCTCTTTGTATTACACTTTAACGAAACAGGTAGACAACGTACTCAGTTTATATTTCAACAGTTTTTAATAGGGCTTCTACACCTTATTGAGGAGTTAGAAAATCAAAACCTACACATAGAAAAAATTTCAGGAACCAGTTATTTCTTAAACGAAAAAACGGCTAGCCGTATTGGTTTTACAAAGACGGAAACGAATGGAATGCAACCTGTCTCTTATACACATCTGACGCTGCCGACGATCTACTCTGTGTAGA
>CAJXPI010000026.1 GCA_913057875.1 uncultured Flavobacteriales bacterium | reverse complement strand
GATGCTCAGGAGTCTCGTGGGCTCGGAGATGTGTATAAGAGACAGATATCAATGTATCAGATGAATTTTTAAAGAACTCTTCGCAATATGATTTCATCATTTTTGTTAAAATGAAATATAAATATTTTATGAAGCAGCATAAGTATGATGGCTGGGAACAGCATTAAAACTGAAATCCAAAAGAAATATTCCAACGCGTATAGGGATCTTCCGAATTCCAAGATGGCCCAATTTCAATTGGGCCAATGGGACTTAAATAAACGGCATTAAATCCATATCCGAATAGGTCAATTGCGGTAAAGGAAGAAATGTCTTGAATCAGGCCATTAATCCGAAAGCCCGAATCAATAAAGAGTCCTAAATTCGCTCCACCATAAATTAGAATTTTTTTCCACGGGCTATATTGAAAGTCAGCTCGTATGATTCCCACATTATTGGTTAAATCTTCTGCGTATCTGAGGCCGTATAAATTAAAGTCGTAGTAAAACATATTGATGTTACCACCTACATTAAAGGCTCGGTACAATTTTTCTGGGTTCACTTGGCCCAAAGTTAAACCTGTTGAAATATCAGAAATAAAATTTAGCTTATTATTCAATTTCCAAATATGAATGTATTTGGCCGTAATACTGAGATAAGGAGAGTCAGGAATAAAGTCACTTTTTATTAATTGGTTAAATTCTTGCTCACTAAGGGTTAAGGTATCCTGACCATTTTCAATAGTAATTTCTTCCGTACCAGATGGGAAACGAAGCGTTAAATGGTTGGATAGATTTAGATCTGCCCGTAAGAATAGTTTTATGCCTTTTGTAGGATGATAACTTTTATTGAACGAATTAATTGCATATTGGAGAAATAGGGAATGATAGCCATTTTTGGTTTTGAAATTTTTTAAGTTTTCATTTCCCAATTTCACTGTTGATCCATCGTATAAATACATATAACCCGCAGAAATGCTTCGATTGATATCTGTATTTGTTTCCATTTTTAATTCCGCAAGTGAAATATTGTTTTGTTGGTACCCCGATAATTCTCCCTTGGTGTAATTGGGTTGTTCTAATGACAAGAATCGGTAATTGGCAATTACGTTAATATTTTTCCTTTTTCCCAGATATTTTTTTAATTCCACTTCTATTTTAGGGTTTTCACTAATATCACCAATTAGTTTGAACCTCGAGTTTTTACCCAATAAACTGTAGCTGGTTAAATTTCCAACTATTCCAAAACCAAATGTATTGTCATAGTGCAAGCCTACTCCCAGACTAGTTTTAGGGTTTTCTTCTACTTGAATTTCTAAAGTAAATTGGCGGGGAAGGGAAGAGGTATAGCTGGAGTCAAACCGGGGCTTTGCCCAATAATTAATGGATTTGTACATGTTGGAGCCATAAAGTTGATGGATATCTTTTTGAAAAGTTTTTATGCTCATTACGGAGTTGGAGTCACGATACAATTTCTCTACTAAATGAAAATCAGATTTTCCAATAGAAGAATGAAAATTTACTGATTCCACTAAAATAGAGTCGGTGGTAAGTGCTACTTGTCGCACTAAAGGGTGGGTTTGATAACTAATTGCATTTAGAAAACTATCTATTTTGCTAATTTCTTTTGTGGCGATATCCACCCCCGTTTGAATTATTTGCTCTGACTTTCGAAAATCACTTGCCCCAAATTCCGATACATCGGGATGCAAATACAAATCTGTTTTTGTTATGTTTTTTTGTTGTTTTTCGAGCGACTGAAACATGGATATCTGGTATAAAATGCCCACCATATTATCTATGTCGTATGCTTGATGGTAACCCGAAGTGACGTCTATACCAATGACATAGTCAGCTCCCATATCAATAGCTACATCAACGGGGTAATTGTTTACCACCCCACCATCCACCACCAGCGTGGAGTCAAGATTTACTGCGCTAAAAACGGTTGGAATTGCCATGCTTGCCCTCATGGCGATTCCTAATGACCCTTTGCTGAAAACAATTTCTTCTCCATTACTTACGTTGGTTCCAATACATCTAAAAGGGATCGGGAAGTCGTCAAAACTACGGTAGTTAATGGAACTCCAGGTGTTTGATATTAAATCTTCGGTTAGTAATTGACCTTCAATAAGGCCGGATGGCAATTGGGGCTTTCTGTTTTTAAAGGGAAACTTGATTAGGTACCTCCCATAATCGTACTTTTCATCATGGACGACCATGTTCAAAGGGATGTTTGGAGCTAAAAGTAAGTCCCAGTTGGTAGTATTAACCTTGTTCTCAATTTCGCTAGCTGAATATCCTAAGGCATATAAACCGCCTACAATGCTACCCATACTTGTACCTACTATGTAGTCTGGTTTTATTCCTTTTTCCTCTAGAACTTTGATTACTCCAATATGTGCTAATCCTAAGGCTCCCCCTCCGCTTAGAACGAGTCCAATTTTGGGCTTTGGTGATTCGTTTCCAGAAATTGTTTGTTGTGAGACCCCCAATAAATGGCAAAACAAAACTGTCCACACGAGGAGTGCTGTCTTTTTTGTATTTATTAGGCGTTCATTCATGGTGTTTATTCTACCACGTAACTGTTTTTGTAAATTTTGAAGTAGATAAAGTTCAATATAGGAATGGATAAAAAGTAAAACAACCCAATATCAAAAGAGGTTAAAGCCCCTAACAAAATGGCTTGAAGGCCATAAAATAGCCAAGAAATAAAAATGCCGAAAACCAGATCCAAAGACGATTCAAAGGCAGGGTCTGCTGCTAAGTTGGTTGTGATTGTTCTTATTACTTTAAAACTAATAAAGTTGCTGATAAACATAATTAACCCAAGAGGTGCAAATAAAACTTTAAGGGTGATAGGCGTATCCGAAACCTTCTTTTCTGGTAATGGTTTTTCATCGATAATAGTTTGAACTAGCTTTTGGTTAGCCTCAAAACTTTCTTCAAGTTGGAATGTTCCATTTGCGTTATCCGCCCATTTTTTTGCGATAGGACGATAAGCCAACCCTCTAGGAATATCAATGGTTAAGGGACGCATTCTTTTATCTAGTTCTGCCAATAACTCCACATAGCCTTGATTTTTATTTTTTAAATAGGATTGATAGAATGGTTTAACTTCAAATGGCTCGCCATACTTTACAAATAAATCAGATCTAAATTTTTTATGAGCGCTATAGTTAATCCCAACCGGAGTAATCTTTAAGTCTGTATTTGGGTCTTTGTCCAGCACCGCAAAGGCAATTCTTGCAATTCCTTTTTGAAGCGGCCTAATGGCTCTTCTTAGGTTATGGTTTCCTTCTGGAAAAATAGTTAAAGGCTGTTTGCCTTCAATTAATACATCCACACACTTTTCGAAAATTTTTGCGTTTCGTTTTACGGTATGGAGGCCATCACGTTCTCTATAAATGGGTAGCATAAAAATGTAACCAAAAAATGCGGCTCCCAATTTGGATTGAAATACTTTGGCTTGGGTTAGAAAGTAAGATGGACGTGGCTGTGTCATCACAATGGCCAAAGCATCCATAAAAGCATTTTGATGGGTAGGTGCAAAAATGATTGATCCCTTATTTACTGATGGATCCGCATGAACAGATTCAAAACGTCTATAAAAAAACTTAAGTCCGAGTCTAACGTATTCCGTTAGGAAAAACATAAATATCTTCTTAACCATATTGCAAAATTAAGCGCTTTTTTTTAGGCTCCGTTGAAAGATGTAGGAAATTGTTCCACCCGATATGATGTGCCAAATTCCCCACCAAGCAGCCAGCAGTGCCATTCCTCCATTCCCTTCAAATAGTGTGAATATCAATACCAGTGATAAGCCAGAGTTCTGAATGCCTGTTTCTATAGTAATGGTTCGCACATCTTTTAAAGGAAGTTTAGCCAATTTCCCGGTTAGATATCCTAAGCCAAATGACATTCCATTGTGGAATAAAACTAATACTAAGATGTATTTATAATATGCGGTAAACACATCTAAGTTTTTTGAAAAAGCCACAATCATAAAAATCATCAAAATGGCGAAGGAAACAAAACGAATGGGTTTGGTAATCTTTTTGGTTAATTCCGGTAATCTATTCGATACCAATAACCCTAGAATTAGCGGGATAATTAAAATGGTGAAAACCGTAATAAACATAGGGATAAATTCGATGGTAATTTGTTGCACCTCATTTTTATTCATATAAAGGCCGCCATAAAATTCAAAATTGAAGGGAGTCATAAAAACTGCAGCTAAAGTGGCAATAGCCGTTAAACTAACAGATAGAGCAACATTTCCTCCAGATTGCTGAGAGTAAAAATTAGAAACATTACCTCCTGGAGAGGCGGCTACTAGAAGCATTCCTAAGGCAAGTTCTGGTAACGGGTTTAAAACCCATATCAATAAGAATGTGAAAAGCGGGAGTAAAAAAAACTGACTAACCACCCCGGCTAATATGGATTTCGGGTTGTTACGTATTTCAACAAACTCGGATTTTTTGATACCTAAAGAAACACCAAACATTATAAATGCAATAGCCAAGTTAAGGACTACTAAACTCTGCTTACTAAACTCAATATGTAAATCTGTAAACTCAGAACTCACAACAATATACTTTGGTGCATAAATACAATAACAAGGTGCTGAAAAAAAGTGAACTACCCTAGTTTTTTAAACAAAAAAATCCCGTTTTGATTAAAAACGGGATTTTGAAAAAGTTGTAAAAGCTTAATGCATACACGCTTTTTTTGTTAAAAGAAGTTCCTCTGATTCAGGTTTGTCCTCGTCAACATGAATAGCGTCAACCGGGCAAACTGAAACGCATTGTGGTTCATCATGGAAGCCTTTACACTCTGTACATTTATCTGCAACGATGTAAAAGTACTCATCACTTTGAGCTTCTTGCTTTTTATCGGCATCAACTGTTCTGCCATCCCATAACTTTACTTGACCGGTCATATTTGTACCGTCAGCAAAAGTCCACTCTTCGTCTGGTTCATAAATAGCGTGGTTTGGACATTCAGAAACGCATGCATCACAGTTGATGCAATCATCATTAATTACTAACATACCTGGATATTATTTGATTGAGATTGCTCTCAAGATTATCTTAATTATTGGATAACAAAATTAGCAAGGAAACTTTAATGATTTAAGGGACTTTGTTATTTGGAATCATTCTAAATTAAAAGGATTGGATGTATATTTGGCGAGAATTTTAGAATTGGTTTTAGGGTATAGGAAAGGGATAGAAAATCTTATTCAGCTATTGTTAAAAAGTAGCCTGTAGTTTGGTTATTCACGCATTGTGGTAGCTCAAAAACTGCTACTTTTACCACGTATCTAAGTAGATAATAAATAGAAAGACTAGTAACTATTAACTATTGAAATTCAACTGGTTAAATATTTTTTCTCGGAACTAAGACCGTTTGAAAAAACAAAAAGAAGGGCAGAAATGCCATGATAATAAAGAATGGAAAACACAAAAATTAAGGAACTTGAAAAGGTTGTAGTAAAATTTGTGGGTGATTCGGGAGACGGAATGCAGTTAACCGGGACTCAATTTGCAGGGACTTCAGCTTTTTTAGGAAACGATATAGCAACCTTCCCCGATTATCCAGCTGAAATTAGAGCTCCGCAAGGAACGGTTGCAGGGGTATCTGGATTTCAGGTACACATAGGGAAATCGCAAATACATACACCGGGAGATACTTCGGATGTATTGGTAGCAATGAATGCAGCGGCATTTAAAGCACATATTTATAACGTTCCTAAGGGTAATACTATAATTGTAGATACGGATAGTTTTAAAAGAAAGGATTGGGAAAAGGCAGGGTATTCCGAAGATCCTCTTGAATCGGATGATATTAAGAATTACAACTTAGTAAAAGCCCCGATTACCACAATGACTAAAAAGGCATTGGAGGGTATTGGGCTGGACAACAAAAGCATAACTCGAAGTAAAAACATGTTTGCTTTAGGTATTGTGTATTGGTTATTTAACCGTCCAATGGATTACACCAAACGTTTCTTGAAAGGGAAATTTGGTAAAAAAGAAATGGTATTGGAAGGGAACCTAAAGGCACTAAAAGCAGGTTACCATTTTGCAGAAACCATTGAAGCCTTACCGTCTTCTTTTACGGTTCTTCCTTCGGATATGGAGAAAGGAACCTATAAAAGTGTGATGGGTAACGAGGCCACAGCTTGGGGCTTTTTAGCAGCTGCAGAAAAGTCGGGAGTACAATTATTTTTAGGTTCTTATCCAATTACTCCCGCTACAGATATCCTACAAGAAGTAGCTAAGCATAGACACTTTGGAGCTAAATCGTTTCAAGCGGAAGATGAAATCGCGGGAATTTCATCAGCTATTGGTGCGGCATTTGCCGGTAATCTGGGAGTTACTACTACATCAGGTCCAGGTTTAGCTTTAAAAGCCGAAGCACTTGGTTTGGCAATTATGACTGAACTACCATTAGTGGTTGTGGATGTGCAGCGTGGAGGACCCTCTACGGGGCTACCTACTAAAACAGAACAGTCTGATCTATTGCAAGCACTTTATGGCCGAAATGGGGAGAGCCCTTTAATTGTAATGGCGACCAAAAGTCCAGGTGATTGTTTTGATATGGCTTTTATGGCTTCAAAAATTGCTTTAGAACATGTAACTCCCGTTATTCTTTTATCAGATGGGTATGTAGCTAACGGTTCGCAACCTTGGAAGATTAAAAAAATGGCTGATTTACCAGCTATTAATCCTTTTATGGTTCAGGAAGGAGATAATGCCGAAGCATATGAAGTGTATCAACGTGATGAAAACTCTCTATCTAGAAAATGGGCTATCCCAGGAACTGCAGGATTTGAGCACCGTATTGGGGGATTAGAAAAAGATGCCCTTACAGGTAATGTTTCTTATGATCCAGAGAATCATGAAGAAATGGTAAAAACTCGTGAGGAGAAGGTCGCTAGAGTAGCGAACTATATTCCAGAACTTGATTTACAAGGAGCCCAAGAAGGTGATTTGTTAATTGTAGGTTGGGGTGGCACTTACGGTACGCTTCTTACGGCCGGTGAGGAAGTAAAAGGCGGAGGAAAAGTTGGCTTAGCTCACTTTACTTACATAAAACCTTTACCAAAAAACACAGCTGAAGTATTTAGCAGATTTAAGAAAATTGTGGTGTGTGAGTTGAATAACGGACAATTCATTAAGTATTTACAAAGTGAATTACCCCAATTCTCCTACGAAGGATATAACAAAGTTCAAGGGTTGCCATTTTCTACAAATGAGTTAACGCACAAGTTTAACCAGATTTTAAATGACTTATAATCATGAGTGAAAATCCAGTTATTGAATATAAAGCAAAAGATTTTGCGAGTGACCAAGAGGTACGTTGGTGCCCAGGTTGTGGTGATTACGCCATTTTAAAGGCGGTTCAAAAAGCCATGCCAGTAATTGGTGTGGTTAAAGAAGATATCGTTTTTGTTTCGGGTATTGGATGTTCTTCGCGTTTTCCATATTACATGGATACATACGGGTTCCATTCTATTCATGGTCGTGCTCCGGCAATTGCAACAGGAGTGAAATTGGCTAATCCAGATTTAAGTGTATGGCAAATTACCGGTGATGGTGATGCTTTGGCTATTGGGGGTAACCATTTTATTCATGCGCTTAGAAGAAACGTAGATATCAATATTTTACTTTTTAATAACCGTATTTACGGATTGACCAAAGGGCAGTTTTCGCCTACTACAAGTTTAGGACATAAAACTAAAACTTCTCCGCAAGGAAGTATTGATAATCCCTTCAACCCAGGTGAGTTAGCGTTAGGAGCAAGGGCTCAGTTTTTTGCTAGAATTGAGGATATTAATCCAAGAGGAATGGCCGAAATTTTTGTGGAGGCCGCAAAACATAAAGGAACTTCTTTGGTTGAAATCCTTCAGAATTGTGTAATATTTAACGATAAGGTTTTTGCCGAATGGACCGCTAAAGAGGTAAAAGCGGAAAACTTCTTGCGCGTAGAGCATGGGAAACCAATGATTTTTGGAAAGGACCAAAACAAAGGGTTAATCCAAAAAGGATTTAAACTAGAAGTAGTTGAAATTGGCTTAGATGGTGTTACCGAAGATGATATCGTAGTGCATGATGCACATGAGGAAGATATCACTTTACACTTGATGTTAGTGAACCTTCAAATGCCTATGGTTACGGGCGTTATTCGTTCTGTAAAGCATGAGTCTTTTAACGATAGAATGGAGGAACAAATTGATCATGTTCGCGCTACTACCAAGTACAAAACCATGGATGATTTATTATCATCGGGTGAGACTTGGGAAATAGAATAAAGAACTAAAAACCTCTTTCTGCTCGAAAGAGGTTTTATTTTAATTAATTTGGTTTATATTATAAACTAGTTTACGTTTGTCTAGAATTAAATCGAAAGAACTATGAAAAAAGTAACATTTACATTGGCATTAACCTTACTATCTATCCATGAAATAAACGCTCAGCCCACAATTAATAATGCGGAGTTATTTGAAATAGGAGAAATTATTTCCATTCAAGAATGCGATACTGCCGGAATTGAGGAAGGGAATTCTGGAGCTAATCAAGTTTGGGATTTTACGAGATTAATTCCAATTAGCTCTCCAATAACCGCAAAGATACTCAGTCCAGAAATGGTGAATTTTGATGCGCTATATCCAAATGCAGATAGAGTTGAGAAATGGTCTAACGGCAAGTATGTAATTACCTCAAACAACGTACATTCCAGTAGGTTAGAAGCTTTTATTGATTCTGTGACTGGAATAAATATAGATTATACAAGTCCCATGTTATTTGCCAAAAGGCCAATTACCTATTTAGACACGTATTCTGAAAATTTCAAAACGGACTATTCATTTTCAGGATATGATTTTAAGGGAGTTGGAACCGTGGAAATTAAGGCGGATGGATATGGAACTCTTACCTTGCCGAATGGAACATTTAACAATGTGCTTCGAGTAAAGATGCACCAGGTGGAATGGGATACCTTAATCCAATTTGGATCCATTACGAAATTTGAAACCTTTACTTATTTGTGGTTTGACGTCCAACACTCGGCAGCGCTGCTCAAGGTAAACTATGTACATTCTGATATCCAAAGTAAATCAGTTTCTTATTTAGTAAACCAAATGGTGGGAATGGAAGATGCAGGCTCCTCAATGGATTTTCAGGTATTTCCCAACCCGAGCGATGGAAAGGTTTACATTAAAACTACCGCTAAGGTTTCCTATCAAATATTTGGAATGGATGGATCCTTGATTTCTGCTGGAAAAATATCAAACGAAAGCAAAGAAATAAGCATGATGAAATACCCTTCAGGAGTATATTATGTGAGGGTTACCGATGAACTAGGTAACATAACAACTCAGACACTCATTCTATCTTAAAGAGAAGGAATGTATGGATGATTCCGAAATTGATGGATTTCCTTACATTCGTAATTCAATAAAACCGAAAATAATGAAGATTGTTAGAAATATACTTGCCATTGTTTTTGGCGCGTTACTTGGAGGACTTGTAAACAGTCAAATTATTCAATTGAGTGGAGGATTAATTCCCTTACCTGAAGGGGTAGATCCCAATGACCTTGAAAGTATAAAAGCTAATATTCATTTGTACCAACCGATACATTTTTTATTCCCATTCTTGGCACATGCGATAGGAACCTTGGTAGGAGCAGTTATTGCGGGACTTGTTGCGGTAAGTCATAAAAGGTACTTCTCTCTTGCTATTGGAGGTTTCTTTCTTTTGGGTGGAATTACCATGGTATTCTTAGTACCGGGTCCAATTTGGTTTAGTGCGGTAGATGTAGGTTTAGCGTATATACCTATGGGTTATTTAGGATATTTAATCGCTATTAAAATTGGAGGACCAGAAGAAGTTAAAAAACCTGATGTTTTAGATATTTAGATTTAGAAAAGCCAAATCATTTGATTTGACTTTTTAGTTTCCTAAAAGCGGCTGATATTTTTGAGCGTTTTCTGTATCCCCTTTTGCATCAAAAGCAATAACAATATTTTGCAGAATTTTTTGATCATTTGGGTTTACGGTTAGTGATTTTTTGTAGTAGGAAATGGCAGTTTCTATATTACCCAAGTTATGTTCAATGGCTCCTAAATTGCCAATTGCATTGGAATGATTGGGCTCCTGTTCCAATACCTTTAAAAAGTACATTCGCGCTGTGTCATAATCCTTAAGGTTAAAATATATCAAACCAATGTTATTTAATGAATTGGTGTGATTAGGCATGTATTCAATTACTTGCTGATAAGATTGAAGTGCTTCTTGAACTCTACCCGTTTCAAATTGAAAGACTCCATAGTTATACCTGCCCATAATAAACTCAGGATAAATTTCAAGGCATCTCAAAAAGCTAGTTTCCGTTTGATTAATTAATCGTTGTTGTTTGTTTTTATTAGTTTCTTGAAATCCTAATCTTTTAGAATGTACAGCTAAACTAAAATGGGTTCTTGCACTATTAGGTGCAGATATTACTCCAGATTCGGCTAGTGTAATATTGTTAGCCCAAACTTGATTTCGTTTATACGTATAAGCGGAATAAGCACTGAAAAGTACGCTAAATGCCAAGAGAACAAATATTTGGTTTTTCCCTTTAAATTCTTGAAAATCTGCTTTAAAAATTTTGTAGATGCTCCAAACTGAAATAAATGAGAAAGCTAAAGAAGGAATAAAAAGAAACCTCTCCGCAAGGGTAGAGCCAATTTCAAATAGAAGGTTAGAGGAAAGAGATAAGGTAGCTGCAAAAAACAGAATCCAAAACACTAAAATATTTTTGGGAGCAAAGTTTTTCCAAACAAAATAAAAGCAACCCATAAGAACCATAAATGGCCAAACAAAATGAAAGCTAGTAAAATTCACAATGGGTAATTGGTTAAAAGAATAGTCCCATGATAAGTTAAATGGGAAGATTAATAATTCTAAATAATAGCCAATTAGCGATATTTTAGTGGCTAGTTTTTCAGAAAGACTTAATTCGCTAAATAGAATATTGTTGATAATATCAGGTTGGGTTATAGAGGTGTTTTCATTATTAATTGAATACCAAATCCCCATAAAAAGGACTACCGGAATAAGGAGTAGAGCACTTTGAGTAAACGCTTTTTTTATAGATTTTTTTTCGAAAAAGTAGAGTGCCAAAGGAAAAATAGCAAGCCAAGTAATCCCATTTTCTTTAGATAGACAGGCAAGAAAAAGAAAAATAGCTGAATAGATTAATTTGGAATACGCTTGAGTTTTAGAGTATTTAGAAAATAGGATTAAGCTGGCTAATCCAAATAACATAGTTAAAATTTCATCTCTACTTTTTACATTACAAATTACTTCTGTATGTATGGGATGAGCCATAAATAATAATACAATTGCCAAAGTGAAATAAGGATGACTTTCTGGCATCCAGATTCGAAGTAATTTGAAAATAAGGACGCCAATAAAGGCAAATAGAAGCGTATTTATTAGATGAGCGTATCCTGAATTATTTTCGAATAGGGCATTTTCAATAGCAAAACTGGTTAAAGTAAGTGGGCGGTAAGGTTGTTGTCCCTCATTGTTATTTAAGTATGAAATACTGGTGTTTGCAAATATTTCTGGAATTCCAATCCAACCTTTTTGAACGCTTGGATGAGCGGTGATAAATAATTCATCATCTAAAACATATTCATGTTGCCAGGTATTACTGAATAGAATGAGCGTGAAAATACTTATGATTAAATACAAGTATGTAGTAGATGTATTTTGGGTACCTGATTCGCTCATCTTTTTTATTGATTTTTCAGGTTTGGATCTAGCTCAAAAGCTTTTTCGAAATAGGCTTGAGCGTCATTTTCTTGAGATAATTGATTTAAAGTCATTCCCATATAAAAATAGAATTGCGCATTTTTAGGAGACAACTCAATAGCTTTAGAAAAAGCACGTTGGGCATTATTAAAATCGCCTAACTGAGCGTATGTAATACCTAAATTACCCCAGGCATCTTTATAATAAGGATCAATTAATAATGCCTGTTCATAATAATTACGGGCTTTGACAAAGTTCTGTTTACCGAAGTAGATAGCGGCCACGTTATTGAGAACAGAAACACTTCCTTTTCCAATAGCTAATGATTGTTCATAGTAAGGAAGGGCTTTGTTTTGGTCGCCTAATTTGTAATAAACTAATCCAATTTGCGATAAACATTCAGCATATTCGGGTTTCAGTTTATTGGCAGCATCTAAATAAATCAAAGCTTCATGTAAAGATTTCGTACGCGAATTATCATTTAATGTATTCAAATATTTAGAATTACTTAATTCCAGGGCGTACCAATAATTGAGCATGGCGCTATTAGGCTGTTTTTGTACATCTGCTTCGTATAAAGAAAAGTTAGAATACCATTCTTTGTTTCTAGGAATTACTAGGAATGTATAAGCGAATAATAAAAGACCAAGTACTGGATATTTTAATTTTTCAAGGGCAGGAGTTTTATGAATAACCATTCCCACAATGATGGCAAAAGCTACAGACGGAACAAAAAGTAAGCGTTCTCCAAATTGAGTGCCTATGGTTATAAAAATATTGGAATGTAATGCTGAAGTGATGAGGTAAAATAGAATAACGAATCCTAGAACTTGTTTCTTTAAAAGTTGTTTTACCCCAAAGTAAAGCAGCCACGCATGAAAGATTAATCCGATAGCTCCAATTGCTTTTACGTATGTAGGTAATCCAGTAAAATACTCTGGGTACTGCGATGATAGCGGAAAAGGAATAACCAATTTCCATAAATATAACATCAAATGGTAACCTGCTTTCAGGTACGTTTCCAGTACATTACCGGAAAAGACCGAAATAGCAGTTGGAATGGTTTCGTTTTGATTAGCGAGTGCATTGGATCTCAGAACCAGAAAAAGTAGGATAGGGGCCAATAAGAACCCAGCTGTTTTTAGTATTTCCTTCTTAGATGCATCGAAAAAAGAATAGCCCGTTAAGGGTACAATGAGTAAAAATACAATGCTACTTTCTTTAGATAACAACGCCAACAAAAAGCTTACTATCATAAGAATTAATGAGGTTGGTTTGCAATTCTTAAAATATAAAGAAGCTCCAATTAAGGTGACTAATCCAAAGGTTAAACCGTATAATTCATCTCTACTTTTAATATTGGCCACCACTTCCGTATGGATGGGGTGAAAAACAAATAATACCGCAATGAAAAAGGGGAGTAGGCTGTCTTTACCAAACCAAATTTGCGAAAGGTAATAGAGTAATAAAACTAAAACTCCGTAGGTGAGTATGTTGATCCAATGATGTAAACTAGGTGAGTTGGGTGAAATTCCATATTCTATGGCAAAACTGGCTAGCACTAAAGGTCTATATAAATCTCCTGGGGCAGCCCAATATCCTGCACGGTAATGCGTAATGAAAATTTCGGATAATCCATCGGTACCTTTTTGAACAATTCTGTTTTCTGAAATGGCCGAAACATCATCTAAAACAAATTGATTTTTAGTGGAGTTGAAATACAGTAAAATGGCCGCAAAAAATAAGAGTACCGGTTGCCCGTTTTTCATGGTTTAAGGATTAGAATTTGCAATTAATTCTTTAGTCATTTGTAGGTTGGTGATCACCTCTTGATTGTTGGGTTCTATTTGAAGCGCTCTTTCAAAGTATAGGATGGATGCATTGTAGTTTTTCACAATTCCATTGGCTTTACCTAACATAATTAAAGAAGCCATGTGGGAGGGCTGAAGTTGAATGCTTTTTTCAAAGTGGGTAATAGCCGATTCAAAATCACCCTCATGGCCGTAACACATACCTGCAAAATACCAGGAAGACGCATTATTGGGATTTAAACTATTGTACTGAGTAAACGATTTTTTGGCGTTGATGTAATCGTTCAATTTAAAATAGTTGACTCCCAAATTATACCAGCCCTTTTGATAGGTTGCATTTTGAGCCACAATTTGATTTAGGGTTTCAATAGATTTTTGAGGTTCGTTGTTTTGTTGATACGCCAACGAAAGATTGTTATACGCATCTAGGTAACTTGGATATATTTCAATTGCTCGATTCAATGCAATAATAGATTCGGCAAGCAATTCCTTTTTTTCTCTGGCCTTAAGAGTGGTTGTAGACTTTTCTTGACAAGCACTTCCATAATTGTAGTTACCACGTGCACTGTTTTCTAGTTTCGTATAATCAGCTGAAAATAATGTGTAATCATCCTTCCAATCGGCATTTCTATTAATGCTTATTAAGGCAAATAAGGCAATACATCCCATTCCCAAAATAGTACCTGTTTTAGGCAATTCCATTTTAGGATAGTAGAGCTGAAGAATTCCAATTGGTGCTAACAATAAACCAAAAGAAGGGGCATATAAAAAACGCTCCGCAAACGTGGCTCCAATAGGAAATATTAAATTTGAAACAATAATCAACGCAGCTCCGTACCAGAAAATTCCAATAGATATAAGCGGAGATTTTTTTCTAAAATACCACAAGGCGTAGGCTAGACCCATTAAAGTAAGTAAGCCCAACATAGCCGGAAAACTTACGATAGATACAATAGGCATGGTATTAAACGAATAATCATGCTGAAGTGAGTAGGGAATAAATGTCTTAATCACATACCAAAATTGTAAGGATAGAGCTGTTCCAATTCTTTCGGAAAGGACTTCGGTAGCTAAAATTGAATTATTTAAACCGGATAGTGTGCCTCCATCCACTTCGTTGGGCATGGAGGTAAGTACTTGATTCCGGAGAAACATAAAAACTGCACCTAGAAAGGCTGTAACCCCAAAAACCGTGAATGCAGGTTTCCTTACCGAAGTGTTCATTCCCCATAGAACCAAGGGAATAATTACCACGAATTGAATCACATTTTCTTTGGCAAAAAGTCCAACAAAAAACATTAAAGCACCTATAATTAGGTCTTTAAAATTTTGAGATTTAAAGTAATTAGAGAAAAATAACAGGGAGCTCAGAACAAATAGGAGAGCCAAAAGTTCATCGGCACTTTTAATATTTGCGCCTACTTCTGTATGTACGGGAAGGACTAAGAAGACCATTGCTAACCCCAAGGAAAACGATTTAGATAGTCTAAAAACTTTTTGTCCCACCTGATACATTACCCAAGAGGTAATAATTATTAGCAGAATATTAAAAAAATGAGATAGGGTGGAATTGTTGGGTGATAATTGATTCTGTATGGCAAATAGAACGGGCGATAGAGGACGGTATAAACCATCATTAAAGTTTTGTACCCCGTTTAGGTAATTGGTAGTTAGAATTTCAGAAACACCATCAAATCCTTTTTGCACGTGACTGTGATTGGTAATGATGGCGTTGTCGTCCAATACATAACCGTGATTTAATGTATTACCGTAGGTAAGGATACCTAGTATGAGTAGAATGAGGTAGTTTTTGTATTGTTTCATGTTTAGGAAGGAAAACCCTTCAAATATAGAATTCTAATTGGGTTACTTCCTATAAAAAAGGGTTTGGAAATGGAGACAAAAAAATCCCGTAGAGTTTTTCTACGGGATTTGATCTTGTGTGGAATACTCGTATTAGAAAATGTATTTGTTCTCTGCAATCATTTTTTCTGCAATAGAACGTCTTAATTCCTTAATGTTTACTGGATCTTGTTTGGTGAAACGTTTTAAACCCATTAACATCATTCTTAATTCATCACCTTCGGCAAAACTTACCAAGGCTTCTTTACCTAACATGTTGATTTTGTCAGCTGCTTCGTAAATGTATGCTTTAGCGGCATTCATTTTTAAGGTGTTCATTTCTGACTCTCCTTGAGTAGCTTGTAATTTCTCTACACGTAAAAGAACAGATTCTGATACGTAAGTTTCAATCAACATATCACTAATAGCCATTAAGATTTCTTGTTCTTTAGCTAATGACATCATTAATGTTTGTGCTGCAGAACCTGCTACCATTAATACCGCTTTCTTGAAGTTCTTAACGTACTTATGTAATTGTTCTAATTCCGTTTCGCTTCCAGAACCGAAATCAGGAATACCCATTAATTCACCCGCAACCTCTTGTGCTGGTCCCATTAGATCTAATGTTCCCTTCATGGCTTTTTTCAGCATCATATCTACTGAAAGCATTCGGTTAATTTCGTTGGTACCTTCAAAAATTCGGTTAATACGAGAATCACGGTAAGCTCTTTCTACTGAAGACTCCGCAGAATAACCCATTCCTCCATGTACTTGAACACCTTCGTCAACCACATAATCCAATACCTCAGAAGAGTGTACTTTCATCATGGCACATTCAATAGCATACTCTTCTATACCTTTCAAAGTAGCTTTTGATTTTTCCATACCCGAATCAATCAATGCATTGATTTTATCATCAATGTTTTGAGAAGCACGATATACCGCAGATTCTGAGGCATAAGAACGGATAGCCATTTTGGCTAACTTATATTTAATAGCTCCGTATTTTGAAATTGGACGACCAAATTGGTTTCTCTCATTGGCGTAGTTAACCGTTTCATTAATGGTTTCTTTGGCTCCACCTAGCACAGCTCCTGCCAATTTCATTCTACCTATGTTCAGAATATTTAATGCTATTTTGAATCCAATTTGACGTTCGCCCAATTGATTCTCTACAGGAACTTTTACCTCGTTAAAGAATACTTGACGCGTAGAAGAACCTTTGATACCCATTTTCTTTTCTTCTGGGTTTAAAGTGATTCCTTCTGAATTGGCATCAATGATAAATGCACTTAGATTCTCATCATCGTCAATCTTAGCAAAAACGGTAAATACATCCGCAAATCCCCCGTTGGTGATCCACATCTTTTGACCGGTAACAATCCAATGCTTTCCGTCTTCTGAAAGTTTTGCTTTGGTTTTACCCGAATTTGCATCCGATCCAGAACTAGGCTCCGTTAAACAGTACGCTGCTTTCCATTCACCACTTACAATTTTGGGAATGTATTTGTTCTTTTGTTCTTCGTTTCCATAATACAATATTGGAAGTGTACCAATTCCAGTATGGGCAGAAAGTGCGACAGAGAAAGAGTAACCTGCACCCAATTTCTCAGTGGTTAACATAGAAGTCACAAAGTTTTTATTAAAACCTCCTAACTCTTCAGGTACCGAAATACCTAACATTCCCATTTCTCCAGCCTTTTCTAATAATGATGGCATTAAACCTTCTTCGGCTTCATCAATTCTTTCAATTACTGGAATAACTTCTTGCGCCAAAAAATCAGTACACATTTGACCAATCATTTTTTGCTCTTCTCCAAATTCTTCTGGAATGAAGATGTCTTTTGCTTCCGTGTCTCTAATTAAGAATTCACCTCCACCTAACGCATTTTTATTTTCTTCTGACATTTTAATTTTTTTTTCAATTTAACTTCGGACTTCGGTCTCCCGACTTCCATCTTACAGTAATTCGATAACTCCTGCGGCTCCTTGTCCAGTACCTACACACATGGTGACCATACCTTTTTTTAGCTTACGCAATTTCATTTCTTCAATAAGTTGAACCGTTAATTTGGCTCCTGTACATCCTAGTGGGTGACCTAGTGCAATTGCCCCACCATTTACATTTACGATATCTGGGTTGATACCCGTTTCTTGTAATACTGCTAATGATTGTGATGCAAAAGCCTCATTCAATTCAAATAGCTCGATATCATTGGTGTTTAATCCCGCCATTTTTGCGGCCTTTGGAATAGCATCAACGGGACCAATACCCATGATTCTTGGCTCCACACCAACTACGGCATACGAACTCAATTTAGCAATAGGAGTGGCTCCGGTTTCTTTCAACATTTTTTCTGACATCAATACCACAAATGCAGCTCCATCAGAAGTTTGTGATGCGTTACCCGCAGTAACTGTTCCTTTGGCATCAAATACCGGACGTAATCTAGCTAAAGCTTCCACCGTAGTTCCAGCTCTTACGCCTTCATCCGTATCGGCAATGTAATTTCTTACCTGACGTTTACCGTTTTCATCTAAATAAATTTGTTCCACATCAATCGGAATAATTCCTGATTTGAATCTACCGCTTTCAATAGCTTCCGCTGCTTTACGTTGCGAATGGTAAGCAAATTCATCTTGGGCTTCACGACTCACTTTATATTGTTGCGCTACCGCTTCTGCAGTTAATCCCATTCCCCAATACCACTCTGGGTTTTCTTTCGAAATTTTAGCATTTGGAGTTAGTCTCCACCCTCCAAAAGGAATAGGGGACATGGTTTCCACACCTCCCGCAATAATGCAATCAGCCATACCGGCATGAATTTGCTGCGCACCTAAGGCAATGGTTTGAAGTCCAGAAGAACAGTATCTGTTTACTGTCATTCCGGGTACTTTATCGGTATCTAAACTTAATAAAGAAATCATTCTACCAATGTTCAACCCTTGCTCGGCTTCGGGAGTGGCATTACCCACAATTACATCGTCAATTCTTTCTTTATCTAAATTAGGAACTTCTTTGAGAAGACCCTTAATTACTTGCGCGGCCATATCATCTGGTCTGGTGAATCGAAACATTCCCTTTCCTGATTTACCTACGGCCGATCTTTTTGCTGCTACTATATATGCATCCATGATTTCTTTTTATGTCGGGAGTTTGGAGACCGAAGGCCGAAGATTAGCTTCTGCTATAATTCTCTAAACTTCCTTGTAATTATTTCACCCTTAACAGGTTTTACTTACCGTTTTTTTGCTTCCGACTTCCGTCTTCGTGCTTCCAAATTCAATTTAGTTTCTTAAAATTTTTCCTTTCGTAACAATGCTTTGGATACGTTCCAAAGTTTTACGCTCTGTACATAATTCTAAGAAGGCCTTTCTTTCTAGGTCTAATAAATATTGTTCTGAAACTTCGGTGGTTTCTGATAAATCGCCACCTGCTAATACGGTTCCTAATTTGATTGAAATTAATTCATCGTGTTTTGACATGTAATTTCCGCTCAACATAGAATTGGCTCCAGAATAAACTAAACCAAGAGCTTCTTGTCCGTATACTTTAATGTCAGTACGTTGAACCGGTTGGGTATATCCTTTTTCAGCCATTAATAAAGCCGATTGTTTAGCGTACGCTAATTGGTAATCTCTACTCACAATCACTTCATCAATACCTTCACGTAAGTAACCTAATTCAAATCCTTCGTAAGCAGAGGTCGCCACTTTGGCTTGTCCAACCGTTAAGAAACGATTTCTGAATTGATTGGTACGGATGTCGCCATCTTTGATTTCATCACTTAAACGAAGTGCGAATTCTTTAGATCCGCCACCACCAGGGATTAGTCCAACACCAAACTCTACCAAACCAATATAGGTTTCGGCATGCGCAATTACTTTATCGGCATGCATGCTTATTTCACATCCACCACCAAGTGCCATACTGTGCGGAGCTACAATTACTGGAATAGAAGAGTAGCGGATTCTCATTACGGTATTTTGGAAACTTCTAATGGCAAAATCAAGCTCATCATATTCTTGCTCTACCGCAAACATGAAAATCATTCCCACATTTGCACCCGCTGAAAAGTTTTCTCCCTCGTTAGAAATAACTAACGCTTTGTAATCTGCTTCAGCCATATCAATGGCTTTATTGATTCCGCTAATAATATCACCACCAATGGTGTTCATTTTACTATGGAATTCTAAGTTGATTACACCATCACCTAAATCAATGATAGAACACTCTTTGTTTTTCCAAAGAGTATTTTCATCTCTCAGTAACTCTAGACTCAAAATGTTTTCTTGTCCTGGAATCTCCTTATATGATTTAGTTGGAATGTCATAGTACAGCTTTTTACCACCTTCCACTTTATAGAAAGAGTTAAATCCAGCTTCTTTCATTTCGTATACCCAAGGGGCTGGTTTTTTACCTGCAGCTTCCGTGGCTTTTAAACCTTCTTCAAAGCCAATGGCATCCCATGCTTCGTAAGGACCTTGTTGCCATCCAAAACCAGCTCTCAAAGCATCATCCATACGGTATACTTCATCACTAATTTCGGGAATACGGTTACTCACATAAGCAAACAAACTGGTAAATACGCTTCTATAAAATTCTCCAGCCTTGTCTTTACCACCAAAAAGAACTTTCATTCTTTGGTTTAAGTCGGTAATTGGTTTGGTTAATTCTAACGTTGGGAATTTGACTCTTTTCTTAGGTTCGTATTCTAAGGTTTCTAAATTCAATGATAAGATTTGAGTCTTCCCATTTTCATCTTTAGCTTTCTTATAAAAACCTTGTTTCGTTTTTGAACCTAGCCATTTGTTGTCAATCATTTTACCTACGTAATCAGGTAAAGTGAAAAGCGAATTGGCTTCATCGTTTGGCGTATTGTCCTTTAATCCAGTAGCTACAAGAACTAAAGTATCTAGTCCTACCACATCTGCGGTACGGAACGTTGCCGACTTTGGACGACCTAAAACAGGTCCAGTAAGTTTATCTACTTCATCAACCGTTAAACCTAATTCTTTAACCGAATGGAATAGTGCCATGATAGCAAATACACCTACACGGTTTGCAATAAATGCCGGGGTATCTTTACATAAAACGGTGGTTTTACCTAAAATTTTCTTACCATAACCCATCAAGAAGTTAACTACTTCTGGTTTGGTTTCTGGAGTAGGAATAATTTCGAATAAACGAAGGTAACGGGGGGGATTGAAAAAGTGTGTTCCACAGAAATGAGCTTTAAAATCGTCACTTCTTCCATCTAACATTAAGTGAATTGGAATACCTGAAGTGTTCGAGGTAATTAAAGTACCGGGCTTGCGGTATTTTTCTACCTGTTCAAAAACAATTTTCTTAATATCTAAACGCTCAATAACTACTTCAATAATCCAATCGTAGTCGGCTATTTTAGACATATCATCATCAAAGTTTCCGGTAGTAATTCTACTGGCAAACTTTTTAGAATAGAGTGGAGCGGGCTTCGATTTAATTGAAGCTTTCAAATGCCCATCAACTATGGCATTTCGTTCCTTTTTATGGGAAGAGGATTTCGCCTCTTCGGGTACGATATCTAGTAATAATACCTGACATCCTACATTGGCAAAGTGTGCAGCAATAGCTGATCCCATGACTCCGGATCCTAGTACGGCAACTTTTCTAATGGCTCTTTTCATTTCTTATCTAGGTTTATTTTATTTGACGTGTAGTCAATTATTTTTTTCTTTTTTTGAATAGTTCACTTTCCAAAACTTCATTGATTTTTCCAATGGAAGAAAAGAAGTTAGTTTTTTCAGTTGGGTTTAGTTTTCCATCAATTATGGTATTGAAGTCTATCACCACTTTTTTTGCAATATCTCTTTGAGCGTGACCTTTTTGAGTTAGCACAATTCTAATGACACGTTTATCCTTTACATCCGGTCTCTTTACAATAAGATCTTGTTCTTGCATGGTCTTAAGAGTTCTTGTTAAACTTCTAGATTCCATGCCCATTAACGGGCCTAGTTTGGTGGATGGCGTACCATTCTCTGGATCAATTTTTATTAGAGCATATCCAATAGACATATTCATTCCGTGCTCTTGAGCGATTGAGTTGTACAACCTGGAAATTTTATACCAAGCCCAACGGATGTGGAAGTCATAAGTTTCGTTCGATTTCATGTTTTTTTCTTTTTGGTTTATCTGAATTGGATTCAGAATTTGTGTCACTAAAAGGTGATTATCTGTCTCTTATACACATCTGACGCTGCCGACGATCTACTCTGTGTAGAT
>CAJXPI010000025.1 GCA_913057875.1 uncultured Flavobacteriales bacterium | reverse complement strand
GCTCAGGAGTCTCGTGGGCTCGGAGATGTGTATAAGAGACAGTCGTGGAAGGATTTGAAAAATTAAGTAGAATCGGACCCTGCGTAAGCATTTTTGGATCTGCAAGAACTGAAGCAAACGATAAATACTACCAACAAGCAGAGGAAATAGCACATAAACTTACCGATAATGGTTATGGAGTCATTACGGGAGGTGGCCCCGGTATAATGGAGGCCGCTAACAAAGGTGCCTTCTCTGGTGGAGGTCCATCAGTAGGATTAAACATAGAATTACCACATGAACAATTTCATAACAAATACATTGATCAGGACAAATTAATTGACTTTGATTATTTCTTTATCCGAAAACTTATGTTTGTGAAATACGCTCAAGGTTTTGTAGTGCTTCCAGGTGGCTTTGGCACCCTAGATGAATTATTTGAGGCGATGACTCTTATTCAAACTAAAAAAATTGATCAATTTCCAATCGTATTGGTTGGTAAGGATTTCTGGTCCGGATTAGTTGATTGGATTAAAACCACTTTATTAGAAAAAGAGAAAACTATTTCCGATCCCGATATGTTTCTATTTAAAGTTGTAGACACAACGGAGGAAGCGGTTCAAGAGATTGACGATTACTACGCCAAGTTTTTGTTATCTCCTAATTTCTAAGGCCTTAAAGCTCGTTCTTATTAACAGATTTCTGTTTGTAATTACGAGCTCTTCCACCCATAAATAGCCCGAGCATCCGATAGATTTGTTAGCATATCAAGCAATTTGGCATATGTTTAAAATCTTTGCATTCTCTCTTAATATTCTGACGCTGGTCGTGTTTAACTTCTTATTAGAAGATGTTACCCTAGAACAATCTCTACCCGACCGTGTTGAAGAAGGAAATGAATTTCTGGTTACCGTAACAATTGATAAAAGTACGATTGAAGGATACGCTAAATTTCAAGTGATTTTGCCAGAGGGAGCAATCGCTTCACCCATCGAAACTGGAGTGGCTAAATTCAATTTTGAGGATAAAAAAGCGAAATTTGTTTGGATGACATTACCAGAAGATCGCGTATTTGATATTTCATACAAAGTAATTGTGGAAGATCCTACGATTAAGGAATTAAATATTTCAGGGACCTTTTCTTACTTAGATGAAAATCAAAGACAAACAGTTGACCTCCCCAACCGAACGGTAAAAATGGGCAAAGAGGACATCATTGTGGAAGAAATTCCTGAGGCAGAAGTAACCGTTTCTCGTACCCTTAAAAACATGGATGCTAATTTGTATCTAGTTTCTCTTGATATTCATTACTCCAATGTTACTGGTTTTGCTAAAATCCAAGATGTAATACCAAGTGGTTCAGACGTTAAACCCGAATTAACAAGCGAGGCAGGTTTCAGTATGTTAGATACGAAAGTGAAGTTTGTTTGGATGAACTTTCCCGAAGATCAAAATGACATTACCGTTTCTTATTTCATTGATTTAAGTAATGCTAGCTCCAAAAAAATTAGCGATTTAAAAGGTGAATTTGCGTTCGTGCATGATGGAGCTTCTCAAAAAATTCAAATTTCTAATCCGGAAGCTATCGACTTTGTGGATATTGAAACACCTGAATTGGCGGAAAATCCGAAAGAAGAAACTTTTGTTGAATCTACCGATTTGATAGTAAAGGAGCCTGAAAACAACACCGTAGAAAATTCCAAGCCCCCCATTTCACTACCTATTGCTGAAACAAAAAATAAGAAAGAGCCAGAATCAATTGCTGTAACCGCTACTCCAACTCCCGAAAATGGTGTGGTGTACAAAGTTCAAGTAATGGCTAGTCGCAAATCAGTAGACACAGACACCTATTTTAAAAAGAGATTTAATTTTAACGGAAATGTTCAGATAGACTCGCATGACGGATGGTTGAAATATTTGACCGGAGGATTTGATAACTACAAATTAGCGAGAGACTTGCGCCAAAATCATAGGGCCAATTACGCTTTTAGAGGACCGTTTGTTGTAGCCTATAACAATGGCACACGAATTACGGTGCAGGAAGCTCTAATGATCACCAATCAGAAATGGGTGAACTAATTTTAGTAATACCTATTATTTGATTACTTTAGCCACTTACCTTAATGTAGGATATTATAACGTAATCTCATTGAAAAAATACATCACACTACTATTTCTATCGAGTATATTTTCTTATACTGTGTTGGCACAAGATGAAGCGGTAGAATCAAATGATTCAACCGAAACTTCTGCTACCCCTTCACATTTGGAAGAATCCCATCCTTTTTTTGAGATGGGTATTGGTACCCTATCTTATTTTGGAGAACTCAACAAGAATAATGAACTAAACTCACCTTTAATTGGTCAGTTTGGTTACCACATGGCTTTTAGGCAACCAATAACACACTATTTGGATTTTAATATTAAAGCTTGGGGAGGACGCCTAGAAGCCAATGAAAGATCTTTAGAAAGAAACCTAAACTTTCAGTCTACTATCTTGGGAGTGGGTATTGGAACCTCGTATAATTTCGCGAATTTTTTAAAACCAGATCATAGATTTGAACCACTAATTGGTGTGGGATTTGAATTTATTAGTTTCAGCTCTAAGGCAGATTTATTAAGTGCTGATAATGTTCAATATCATTATTGGACCGATGGTTCTATTAGAAACTTACCTGAAAATTCTTCCAATTCGGATGTTGCCATACGAATTGACAGAGATTATTACTATGAAACTGATATTAAAAAATCAGAACTTTACGACCATGATGAATACAACAGTTTTGCACTAGCCATTCCTGTAATGGTGGGTGGTCGTCTTAAAATTGGAGATAATTGGGACTTTAAGGTCGCAGCTACTTACCATTTCACCACCACAGACTTTATTGATGGGGTAGATGAGAATTCCGGAAACTATAAAGGAGATGGATTAAAAGACAACATTCTATACACCTCCATTGCAATTGGGTATAACTTTCAAAAGAAAGATGCTCATGAGGATGCCATTGACGATTTTATTGACATTGATATGATGGCTGATGAGGATGCAGATGGGGTCATTGATTGGGAAGACGATTGTCATGGAACGCCTTTTGGAGCCGAAGTTGATGAAAAAGGCTGTCCACTTGACGGAGATAATGATGGTGTATTTAACTATATGGATGATGAGCCTACTTCTGCTCCTGGGGCACACGTAGATTCTGTGGGAGTTACCATTACCGAAGCTGAAATTTTAGATTATTATAATCGATATTACGATACTACCGGTAATTATTCTCCTATTACTGCAGAAACGTATACTTTACAAGTAATTGCTAGTAAAGTAAAACGTAGAGGAATTGTAAACAAGGATCGATATGCCGTTGGGATTGGTGAATTTGAAGGTGAAATTCCTGCTGATTTAGTTAATGATATTCTAAGTGTAGAAGATGTAAACACCTATGACGAAGATGGTAAAATTTTGGTAACTGTTGGTTCATACGCCACCAAGGAAGAAGCTGAGGCTCGTCAAGCCCAATTGCAAAAAGACGGAATAACACCTACAGACATTGTGCGTGTAAATCCGAAAAAAGAGGTAACAAAAGTAACAAGTGTTACCCCTAAATTTACGGCTGAACAATGGGAAGGAGATAATGAGAATGGGGAAATAATATACAGGGTTCAAGTGGGCGCATTTACCCAAAAGGCCGATGAAAACCGTTTCAAAGAATTGCCTCAAATAATCAAAGTGGTTTCGGATGATGGTTACGTGAGGTACTTTACCGGATCTTTTAATAGTTACGCTTCTGCGGCTACTGCAAAGATTGATATTCTTACCGCTGGTTTTAATGGAGCCTTTGTGGTGGCTTTTAAAAATGGCAACCGGGTAGCATTAAATAATCTAGGTTCTGTAAACCTTGACAAAAAGCAAACCTCAGGTATTACATCAAATAAAGCACTGACAGATGAGCAAAAGAAGAACTTGAAGTTCAAGGTTCAGTTAGGTTCTTATAGAAAACAAATCCCTACAGAAATTCTGGAAAAATACATGGAGCTAGGAACCGTGGAGCAAATGAAAGGAAAAGACAAATATATTAGATATGTTGCTGGATCTTTCGGTTCATACGATGAAGCTACCAATTATAAAAAGGAATTACTAAACCAAGGTTTTGAAGGTTGTTATGTGGTTGGCGTGTATTATGGAAAAATGATCTCCGCAGCACAAGCGCGTAAGATGCTCGATAAATAGAAAAATATCTTAAAAACTGAATAGCCTGCTAAATCAATTTTAGCAGGCTAATTTTTTATTACATATGAAGAAAATATCCATTTTATTTTACGGGTTTGTATTCCTCCTAGGATTGCAATCACAAGCCCAAAATACTGATCAAGAGCAATTAAAGAAACTAGAAACCTTTATGCGTTATGTGCAACTAGCCTATGTAGACACCGTTGATTCGGAGAAATTAACAGAGGTTGCAATCAAATCGGTTTTAAAACAACTTGACCCCCACTCCGTCTACATCTCAAAAAAGGATTTAAAAAAAATGAACGAACCTTTGGAAGGTAATTTTGAAGGAGTTGGAATACAGTTTAATATATTGCACGATACTATTACAGTGGTTTCTCCCATTGCAGGTGGTCCCTCTAAAAAATTAGGTATACGGGCGGGTGATAAGATTATTACCATCGAGGATAAGGTAGTGGCCGGTGTAGGTTTTACAAATAGTGATGTCGCAAAAAATCTAAGAGGCAAAAAAGGTACCAAGGTTACTGTTGAAATTCAACGTAATAGTGAAAAAGACCTTTTAAAATTTGAGATTACCAGAGATAAAATTCCAATTTATAGTATGGACGCCTCTTATATGGCCACTCCAAATACTGGATACATTAAACTAAATCGTTTTGCAGCCACAAGTATGAACGAAGTAGGTTCCGCCATGGATTCTTTACGTCAGGAAGGAATGGAAAACCTGATTCTTGACCTAAGAGGTAACGGAGGGGGATATTTAAGGACCGCAATTCAACTGGCCGATAATTTTCTTACCAAGGATAAAATGATTGTTTATACTCAAGGAAAAGCGTTTCCAAAAGAAGAATACAAATCAAGTAACCAAGGAATTTTTACACAAGGTAAATTAGTTGTTCTTATAGATGAAGGTTCCGCTTCTGCGAGTGAAATTGTTTCGGGTGCCGTTCAAGATTGGGATCGTGCATTAATTATTGGTCGGAAATCTTTTGGAAAAGGGTTGGTTCAAAAACCCTTTGAATTACCCGATGGTTCGGCCATGCGATTGACCATATCTAGATACTATACTCCATCTGGTCGTTCTATTCAACGGGATTACTCTGAAGGAAAAGACGATTATTACAACGAAGTAAACAAACGCTTTGAGCATGGGGAATTAATGAATCCAGATTCTATAGAATTCCCTGATTCCTTGAAGTTTGAGACTTTGAAGCTTAAAAGAACCGTGTATGGGGGTGGAGGCATTATGCCAGACATCTTTATACCGTTGGATACCACCGAAACTTCAGCGTATTTTGGTCAGTTAATTAGAAAAGGAATAATATATACCTATAACTTAGATTATCTAGACTTGCATAGAAATGAACTAAAAAGCACCTACCTCAACTTTGAGGCGTTTGATAAAGGATTTAAACTGACCGATGAGATGTTAGAAGAAATAATAACCAAAGCAACCGAAAAGGAAATTGAACGTAATGATGAGCAAATAGCTCATTCTAAACGTATCATTGAAATGAATCTAAAGGCTTTAATGGCAACTAACCTTTGGTCCTCCACTGAATTTTACAGAGTGACGAATCAGTCGGATAATGCGGTATTAAAAGCCATAGAAGCCATAGAAAACAAAACCTTTAAAAAATTAAAACTTGAATACTAAGAACAAATAAAAATTTAACTACTTGACAACTATTTTCCTATTAATAGAGTCAGGTAAAAAATTATATTTGTGACAAATAAATCCAAAAAATGAAAGAAAACATTCAAAGCATTCAAACGGCATTATTAGTATTAATTGCGGCAACAGTAGTTTATGGAACATTTTTAAAAGATGCTTCTCCTACAAGAAGAAGTTCTGATAGAAAAAGAAATACGGAAAGATCTACCAGTCCTGCGGCTGCAGCTCAAAATATTCCAGGAAGCAATACCAAAATTACTGCTGATCCGTCTATGATGTCTACTCCACCCCAGCAACCAACCTCACAGCCAGTAAACAACCCAACATCTATGGCTTTTAACGAAATGGCGCATGATTTTGGAGCTATTGATCAAAATACGGAGAACACGCATGTATTTAATTTTACGAATACCGGTGACAAACCGTTAATTATTGAAACAGCAACGGGTTCTTGTGGTTGTACTGTGCCTGAATTCCCAAGAGAGCCAATTGCTCCAGGAGCTTCCAGCCAAATTAAAGTGGTTTACAAACCAGGAAAACAAAAAGGCCTACAAAACAAAACGGTTACTGTAATTGCCAATACGCAACCAAAAGATACGCGTTTATCTATCTCAGCTAACGTACAAGAGATTCAATAAACCCGTAAAAAGCTAAAAAAACCGATGAGCTCTCTCATCGGTTTTTTTTTTGCTTTTTTATACTAGTCCATACTGGAGGTCATAAACTTTATGAATTTAGAATCACTATAATATTCTTTAGCAATAATTCGAATTACGGAATACAGAGGTATGGCGATTATCATTCCGGTAATTCCGGAAATATTACCTGCAATTAAAATTACCAAGAAAATTTCTAAAGGGTGCGCCTTAATGCTTTTGGAAAATACCACGGGTTGGGTAAAGAAATTATCTACCATCTGGGTAATCCCAAATACCAATAATATTTCTCCTATCATGGTGTAAAAACTGGTCTCTAAGGCCATTTCAACGTTTGTTGATACACCTATTAACAATCCAAAAGCTAATCCAATTAATGGTCCTATATAAGGAATCACATTCATAATACCTGCAAACAATCCGATTACCACTGCATTTCTAAATCCAAAAATGCTCAAACCAATAGAAACCATGGCAGTAATAATAGATACCTGAATAGCAATACCAATAAAATACCTACTTAAAGTAGTTTTTACCTCGTCTAATACATGCCCCACTTTTTTATCATTTTGCTCATCCGTTAGAGAATGTACAAAATTGTTAAATAGATTATCATCCTTCAATAAAAAGAAGGTAATAAATAAAACGGAAAAAATGGTAATCAAACTCCCTCCTATTCCTGTAGCTAAACCAGAAAAGAAGCGCGGTACCGTATCAAGATGTTGCTTCCCCAAAAACATATCTTGAAGAATTTCTTTTTCCGAACGTTCCCCATCTGTTGGATCAAAGTCAATTTTCTTAAGCACACTGCTAACCGCCCTCAACTCCGGTTCCACCAGTTCATAAAAGTCATCCATATTCAACTCGGCCAACAAACTCGCCTCTTTAGAAACTACCGGAACAAAAATATTAACCATCGTAACAATAAAACCAACCACCATAAACAATGAAATGGCGGCAGCACCAGCATCATTGATGCCATATCCTTTAAAATTAACCTTTCGAAGCTTTTGATTAAGAGGACTTAACATCAGGGCTAAAACCAAAGAAATGGTGATATAAATCAAAACCATGTTGGAGTAATACAATAAGGCAATTCCCAGAATTGCTAGTCCCCAATGAAAAATTTTCTTTTTTGTTAATACCATTTAAAAATTATTATCACCCATAACAATATCACCCAAACCTCCAAGGATACTTCCCTCTCCTCTTGACTTTCCTCCCATTTTGGGAGCGGAGGAAATAATACGATCTGCCATTCTGCTAAATGGTAAAGATTGTATCCAAACGGTTCCAGGCCCCCTAAGCGTTGCTAAAAACAACCCTTCACCTCCAAATAAAGCATTTTTAATACCTTTCACCATTTCGATATCATACTGGACACCCCCAGTAAAAGCTACTAAACATCCCGTATCTACTTTTAGGGTTTGTTCTTGTCTTAATTGCATCTTCTTAATGGTTCCACCCGCATTAGCGAAAACCATTCCGTCTCCTTCTAGTTTTTGCATGATAAATCCTTCTCCTCCAAAGAGACCCACTCCAATTTTTCGATTAAACTCTATTCCTACCTGTACTCCTTTTGCTGCGCATAAGAAAGAATCTTTTTGACAAATCACTTTATTTTGATAAGCTCTTAAATCAATGGGAATAATTTTTCCTGGCATGGGAGCTGCAAAAGATACATGAGATTTACCATATCCTTGGTTTTTATAAGCTGTCATGAATAAATTCTCTCCGGTAAGCACACGCTTACCCGCAGAAAACATTTTACCTAAAAAGCTATTATCTGATTGATGACTACCATCTCCAAATACCGTCTCCATGGCAATTTCCTCTTTCATGTACATCATACTTCCGGGTTCAGCCATAACCACTTCCTGTGGATCTAATTCAATTTCAACATATTGAATATCATCTCCATTTATTGTATAGTCTACTTCGTGTGATTGCATATAGTAATTTTAAATAAGTGTATTCACAAATATAGTAGTTTTGAAAAGCCAAAACCTCGAATTTCATGCTAATTTCGCGGGCTCATGGATAAGGAATTAAATTATAAAAAAGATAAACAGTTTTGGTTGCTTAGCCTGAGTTCAACACTTTTTTTTGGAAGTTTCAATATGATGGTTCCAGAATTGCCCTCTTATCTAGATTCGTTGGGCGGTGGTGAATACAAGGGGCTTATTATTTCCTTATTTACACTTACGGCATTAATTGCTAGGCCATTTAGTGGGAAACTTACAGATACCATTGGTAGAATTCCAGTAATGATTATTGGGGCAACGGTTGCCTTGATTGCAGGAGTCCTCTACCCCGTTTTAGCCACGGTAAGTGGATTTCTATTTTTGCGCTTATTCCATGGTTTTTCTACTGGATTTAAACCTACTGCTACCGCAGCTTATATTTCAGATATTGTAAGCCCTAAACAACGTGGCGAAGCCATGGGTGTTTATGGTGTGTTTGCGAGTTCAGGAATGGCTATTGGCCCCATGATTGGTTCATATGCCTCTACCTATATTGGGATTAATGGCGTTTTCTATTTGTCCGCTTTTATGTCTTTTCTTTCGGTCGCTGTAATTGTTGGAATGAAGGAAACGCTTCCAAACAAGAAAAAAATGTCTATACAGCATTTTAAAGTAAAGTTTAGCGACTTTTACGAAAAAGATGTATTCCCAGTTGCCATTACCTTTTTATTAACTACCATCCCCTTCGGAATCATTCTCACTTTAATTCCTGACTTAAGTGATCATTTAGAAATTAGTAATAGAGGTACATTCTTTTCCATATTTGTAGTGTCCTCTATAACTGTAAGATTTTTAGCAGGTAAAGTTTCCGACAAATATGGTCGCGTACCTGTTTTGATCACCTCTTCCTTTTTGATAGGGTTATCGGTTACCATAATAAGTTTATCAACCTCCACTACCATTTTTTACGCTGGGGGGATACTTTTTGGACTAGCGGCTGGTATGAATAGTCCCACCATTTTTGCTTGGACTATTGATAGGAGCAACGAATTACATCGGGGAAGAGCCATGTCTACCTTATATATGTTTTTAGAATTTGGAATTGGCTCAGGGGCCGCTATTTCCGGATATATTTACGGGAACAATCCTGAAATGTTTAATTATGCTTTTGGATTTGGTGCATTTACGGCATTTATTGCATGTACGTATTTAATTCATTTTCACTTTTTCGGTAAACAAAGAAGATACTAAACAAAGGAACTAGAAATCTGATTTTCAATCTCATCATATAGCTCTTGATATTCGGATTTACCCAATTCTACTACTTTATTTATAATTTCAATCGAATAATCGAGCTGCTTAGCCACTAATTTAAACTGATATATTACTGCTGGATTATTAATATCAAAGAAACACATGTCTACAAATAAATCAATCAACTGAGTCTCACTAGGAGTGGGGTTAACCTGAATTTCTGCCCATTCGGTGGCGTTTGTTAGTACTTTCATAAAATAATAAACGAATATTAATCTAAAAAGTTGCACGAATATTTAGCCAACCTTCAAACAAAATCTAACGTATTATGGTAAGATTCAATTAAACTAAAAATTATATTCATCCGATGAACCAAACACACAAAATTGGAATTTTGACTTCCATGCTATTATCCTCACTTACTTTTTCGTTAAGTGGCCAATCCTATAAAGTCGATAATTATTCAAAGAAAATAAATGCTCCTATTCCCCTATACGTTTCCGCGGAAAGAGGAGTCAAAACCATACAGTTTGACAGTGCCATTGACCGCAGATTTGACAGTACAACTGGACAGTGGGCGGATAATCACAGAATGTACCATACTTATCATCCAAATGGAGAACTCCATACAAAAGTTACTTATTTTTTAAATGAGAAAAACATTCAAACCAGTAATTCGCAAGGTCAAATAATTCTTTATGAGAGATTTGAACTGGATAGCGGGAGTTGGTTACCTCTTCAGCAAAGTGATTATTATTATAACCAGAACAACCAATTAATTGAAATTTTAGGTAATGTTTTTGCTCAGGGTCAATGGATTGCATTAAGCTCTTATCAATTGGCTTATCACGCAAATGGCGAAATTAGCGAAGAATTGTATAAATCAAAAAATGGAAGTACCTGGGAAAATACGAATCAATACTTTTATTCTTATGATTCGAATAATAATATAGACACCATTACCGCATACACCTTTGTTAACGGAGTGCAAACGAAAAACAGCCTAATTTCACAAGATTTTGATTCCAATTCCAATTTGATTCGTAAAGAGAATTATTTCGGGGTTAGTAATGTTTGGCAACCCAATTCCAAACAAGAAAATCAATATAACGCCTCTAACCTTTTAGAAAACCAAGTGTTTTATACGGGAAGTGCTATGAATTGGGTTAGAACTGATTCCATGAATTTCGTATATAATGTATCCAATAATGTAAGCAACAGTGATGGATATCAGTTTATTAATGGAGTTTGGGAGCCTTCTTTTTGGGATAGCTATACGTATAATTCAAACAATGATGAAACCAATTTCCTAAGACAAATTTATGTAGCAGGAGTTTTGGAAAATGGGTTCCAAAGAATAAATGAATATAATAGTGACTTTATAAAGACATTATTCTCTATGAGCAATTGGAATTCTAGTACTTCCTCATGGGATCATCAAATAAAATATGAATACAGTCAAATTTATTATTCAATACCATCTGTAACCACTGTTTATAGAGGGTCCGGTAATACTTGGGTTTTGGATAAATCGGAAGAGAGAATGTTTGATTACGACATTACGGAAGACGAAATTCAGGGCTATCCATTCAGTGGAATATGGGATTATAAATGGGAATCTCTTATGACCTATGAAAATGTAAATGGCATCTGGACACAAACTGTATTTCATCAGAATTATTACAGTGATTTGATAAATAGCACTAAGGAAGTTACTTCCTCTCAAGTCCAGTTATTTCTAAACCCAGCTACTACCCAAATGCAAATAATAACAAATAGCGAGCGACCGGTACAAGCAGAATTTCTAAATATCACCGGTCATAAGGTGAAAGAACTAAATTATTCAGGAACATCTCAAACAGTAGATATTTCCACGCTTGAAAATGGTAGTTACCTCCTACGCATTACCCAAGAAGGTAAGTCGATTACAAAGAAATTTATCAAATATTAAAAAGGTTAGGTCATCTGAAAATTATTTTCGGATGACCTATTTTATGGCTCCTTTAACCGGATTTCCCGTGCATCCCATAGGAGGCTGAACTCCAATAATAGCTGAAATGGTAGGAACGATATCCTCTACCCAGGTTGTTTTTTGAATATTTCCTTTTTTCACCCCATATCCGTAAAGTAAAAACGGAACATGCGTATCATAAGCCCAAGGAGAACCGTGACCTGTTCCTCCGTGTCCCGCATACTTATTTGATAACCACCCAGGAGATTTTACTAAGGCTACATCACCTGACCTTTGAACATTCCAACCCTTTTGAACCGATTTATTTATTCGGTCCGTATAACTATTGGTAGCCAATTCGTTTCGAATCAAACCAGACTCTACTCCTGAATTTTTTAGACTTTCAATCAAAATAGTGTTGGCAACTTCATTTGCATCTAATTTATTTTTCCGTATTTCCTCATAATTCAAGAAAAACTGATAATTAGAATAATTCTCAATCAAATCTAAACTACCATATTGAGCTTGTAAAGCTGCATTCACATTGGCTTTAAGGGTGGAATCACTATAGTACCCCACTTCTACCCCTTTATCAATTAACTCTTGAGGGACTTGCGCCACTCCGTGATCTGCGGTAAGGAATAATACATACTCCCCCTCTCCTACACTCACATTCAAATAATCTAATAAAGTAGCAATATTTTGATCTAAACGTAAATATGTATCCTCTACTTCCACCGAATTTGGTCCATAAGCATGTCCAATATAATCCGGACATGAAAAACTAATAGATAAGAAATCTAAGCTCTCATCCTGACCTAAAGACTCTTTATCCAATAGCTCCAATGCAAAATCTAATAAATAGTCATTCCCGAATGGGACCTCCTTTAAAGTACTTAATTCATGTGTTTTCTGCGCTTCTATCAAATCGTATGGAAATACTGGTTCTCTGTTTGGAATTAGACTCTCTTCATAAGGACTATTATCTGGATGTGATTCCGTGTACTCTTCGATTGGCAGAAGAGTTTTCCATGTTTTACTTAAATATGAGTGTGGTAACCTTTGCGCATTAAATTCATTTACCCAGCTAGGCAAATCATTCATGTAATAGGTAGATGAGATCATTAATCCTTCTGCTCCCCCCTTATACCAATATGCAGCATCAGCCATTTTACCAGCAGGAAGAATAGCCCCTCTGTCTTTCATTGAAATCCCAAAGGTTTTCCCTTTTCCATTAGTACTTAACTTAATTTGATCAGCCAAGGTAGTAACCTTCAATTTTTTTGGAGAACGAATTTCATTCTCAAAGTCACCACCTACACTTTTAACCAAAGTATCTTCTGCACAATACACATATCTCTTTAATTCTTTATCATACCAGTCATTGGCAATAATTCCATGTACTTTAGGAGTTGTTCCAGTAAATACAGAAGCGTGCCCAGGCCCAGTATATGTAGGCATATAGCTAAAATGATGTTCTTTAGCGTTAAAACCCTTATTCATAAGTAATTTAAACCCCTTTTCTTGAAATTTAGAAACGTAACGCGTTAAGTAATCGTAGCGCATTTGATCTACCACAATCCCAACAACCAATTTTGGCTTTGGTGTTTTAGTATCCTGAGTTTTTTTTGGAGCGGTAAAAGAAACCAAAGTTCCAATTACGGCTAAAAGTGCAATTTTCTTCATGTCTATATTGTGGAGCACAAAAGTAATAATCCCGCAGGTAAAGTATTAGTTGTATTTAATCGTAAATGCATCCTCATCAAATGGATCTTTAATGGATTCCAGTCGTTTCATTTCTAGAGTGGTACCCGAAATAGTTTGATTTAGTTTATTGAGAGTGCTTTCATTAACTGATTTAATGGTTTTCATTTCTAAATCAATTATTGATAAATTGTTTGATAGGTTATTAACATGGTGAAATACTACACGCATCACATTATTAATCGTTTTTAACTTCTCTTCCTTTACAGAAACGTTATTCTCTCGCATCTCTAATTCTAACACTCGTTTTACTGCAAATATTGTCAAGATGAGTGCCATAAATGTGGTAAAAAAAATGGTGATCCAGTGAGATCCCCAAGGACTCAATGCCCCGTTAAACACTTGCTCTTTCGTAAACTCAAATACCAGCATTAGGGTAAACATAAATATCGTAGCTGTTATTACAATTCGGTGTTTAGACTTCATATTAAAATTTTGTAGTTGGTGTTACAATAATAACTCCTGCTAACTAAAGGCATTGTTACCCTAAAATTAAATGAATCTTAATATTAAGATAAAGGGTGGCGACTTTACTGCTGTTTCTAATGTAGATTTGTTTTTCACAATCTCGTAATTATGAATTACAATGAAGTTTTACGGTTATTATATCAATTAGCCAACCCAGAAAAAGTAGATTTCAAGCGTAAAAAATATGGAGTTATAGCTCATAATTCTTTGGGTATTTACCATAGTGATTTGAAAAGTTTAGCCAAGCAAATTGGTCATCAACCCAAATTAGCATTGCAATTAATTGACTCCAATATTTATGAAGCAAGATTGTTAGCTAGCAAAATTCTTAAACCGAAAGAAATAACCGAAAAACAAATGAATACTTGGGTAAATACATTTGAAAACTGGGAAGTGTGTGATTCCTACTGTATGGGGTTATTTTCTAAAACTCCATATGCAGTAAAACAGATTAATAGTTGGGCTACTCGAAAACCCGAATTTGAAAAACGTGCAGCCTTTGCGACATTATCGTCTTATTGCATGGCCGATAAAAAAGCATCCAATGAGGTATTCTTATCCTTCTTACCTTTGATTAAAAATGCGGCAACTGACGATAGAGTTTATGTGAAAAAGGCTGTAAACTGGGCATTAAGAAGTATCGGAAAAAGGAACAAAGATCTAAATAAAATTGCCTTGGCCTCTGCCCAAGAAATACAAAAGTTAAATACCAAAAGTAGTATATGGATTGCCAAAGGTGCCATCAAAGAGCTATCGGGGGAAAATGTAAATATCTTGGATTATCCACGAAGCATATACAGACCCTAACCCTTTCAAAACAAAGTAATTTTGATGGGGCTATTTTTTTTTATAAGTGACTTCAAGTTCGAAAATAGACCATTAAATACGACTCCTTTTAACTTCAAAATACCAAATTTCATTTCGTATTGGATGAACCTACCTTGCTTTTAACAATGTTTCAAAATTGTTAATAACCGTGGTGAAAACTAACCGCACATTCAAAATTTACCAGTAATACCAACGTTTACTTTTGAATAAAGCAGCAAATTGCAGGTATTACTATGGCCAAAAAATCAAATAGACCAAAAAGCGAACAAACTAAAGAAGAAAAGCCTTTAGAATCAACCGAAAACAAAAAGAAGAAATCCATCAACTTTAAAGGAATTAATTCGCAAAAAATGCGTGTTGGTTTGGGATTGTCTTTGGTTTTTGTTTCCTTGATTATGTTGGTGGCATTTACCTCTTATTTATTTACCGGAAATTACGATCAAAATATTCTTAACTCGGGAATTGACGAATTAGGTACTAAGGAAGTACGTAATTGGTTGGGTAAATTTGGCGCGACACTTTCCCAAAAATTTGTTGGCGATTGGTTTGGTTTAGCTGCTTTTGTTTTTATTCCAATAATTTTTCGATTAGGAGTTAAGGCATTATTTCATGTAAGCATCATCCCGTCTAAAATTGTATTTAAATACAGCATGTTCATTTTAATTTGGACTCCCCCATTTTTTGCATTTTTATTTCAATCTGATTCACTTTTGATTTTAGGTGGTGGTATAGGTCATACCATCACGCATTTCTTAACAATGTCCATAGGGGCGGTAGGTGCTTTATTGTTAATTCTTTTTGTTTTAGCGGCTTTTGTGTTGATCAACTTTAATGTGCAATTACAATCGGCTTTTTCATCTCCAAAAAACGCTAATGATTCAGACCCTATTTCAAATGAACTAGACGAGGAGTTGGCCATGAATCACTACAATGGGCGTCCAATTTCTGATCCTGCAATAAACAAACCACACGAAGAAATTACTCACTTTCCAGTAGTGGAACCACCGTCTGAAAAACGACTAGAGTACACCAATGAATTGATTCCAACGGAAGACCCCATAGTTACTCCCGAAAAAGAGCCGGTTCCAGCTCCTGACTCGCTAGAAACATCTCTAGTTGCTGAAACGGTTTCAGAACCCACAGAAGAGGTTCCTTTAAAAATGGAACCACCAAAGGACGAAATAAAAGAGCCTAACTTAGAGGAATCAATTGAGGCCATTTCATTATCCACAAACATTAAAGAAACTCCAAAACCAGTAGTTACTGCAGATACAGAGATTGAGGTTAAAGTGGGCGAAGAGGAAGAGGTCCTAGATGACAAGGAAATTAAGGACCTTGCTAAAGAATTTGGCGAGTATGACCCAGAATTAGATTTATCTAAATACCAGAAGCCCAGTTTAGATTTATTAAAAGATTTTGGTGATACTGGAATTGAAATTGACCGTACTGAATTAGAGGAAAACAAAAATCGAATTATCACGACTCTAAAAAATTATAAGATTGAGATTTCTGAGATTTCTGCTGTAATTGGTCCAACAGTAACTCTCTATGAAATTGTTCCTGCCCCTGGTGTTAGAATATCTAAGATTAAGAACTTAGAGGATGATATTGCCTTAAGTTTATCTGCCTTAGGTATTCGAATCATTGCCCCTATTCCTGGTAAGGGAACCATTGGGATTGAAGTTCCCAATAAAAAGTCGGAAATTGTATCTATGAAAACCATGTTGGCTTCTGATAAATTTCAGAATACAGACATGATTTTACCGGTAGCATTAGGTAAAACCATTTCCAACGAATCATATATAGCGGATTTAGCCAAAATGCCTCACCTGCTAATGGCAGGTGCTACAGGTCAGGGAAAATCTGTTGGTTTGAATGCCATATTGGTGAGTTTACTTTACAAATTACACCCATCTCAATTAAAATTTGTGTTGGTGGATCCTAAAAAAGTGGAACTTACTTTGTACAACAAGATTGAACGTCATTATTTAGCTAAACTTCCCGATACGGATGAAGCTATTATTACCGATACGCAAAAGGTAGTGAATACATTAAACTCTCTATGCATGGAAATGGATCAACGTTATGACTTGTTGAAAGACGCCATGGCTAGAACCATTGTAGAATACAACGACAAGTTTGTTAAACGTAAACTAAACCCTGAAAAAGGTCATCGTTTCCTACCCTACATTGTTTTGGTAATTGATGAGTTTGCCGATTTGATTATGACAGCCGGAAAGGAAGTAGAAACCCCTATTGCTCGTTTAGCTCAATTGGCCCGAGCCATTGGAATCCACTTGATTGTAGCTACTCAAAGACCATCCGTAAATGTAATTACGGGTATGATTAAGGCCAACTTCCCTGCCCGATTGGCATTTAGGGTAACTTCCAAGATTGATTCTCGTACCATTTTAGATTCGGGTGGTGCAGATCAATTAATTGGTAGAGGTGATTTACTTTTCTCTCCGGGAAATGAAATCTTACGTTTGCAATGTCCGTTTGTAGATACTCCGGAGGTAGAACGTATTTGCGATTTTATTGGTGAACAACAAGGTTATTCAGATGCCTTTCTTTTACCGGAGTTTGTTGGAGAGTCGGCCGGAACCCAAAACAATATGTCGCAAGAAGATAGAGATGCCCTATTTGATGAAGCCGCCAAGATTATTGTTCAGCATCAGTCTGGTTCTGCTTCCCTACTTCAAAGACGACTTAAACTAGGTTATAACCGTGCTGGAAGGATTATTGATCAACTAGAAGCTGCAGGAATTATTGGTCCATTTTCTGGAAGTAAAGGACGAGATGTTCTGGTTACGGATGAAGCTTCTTTGGCTCAGATTTTGAAAGGTAGTTCAGAATAAAACAAAACCGTAGTTTAATATTACCTTTGCACGGTAATTCTAGATTAGAATAAAACACACAAACAAATGAAAAAGCTAGCATTATTAGTACTTGTAGCGTTATCAACCAGCCTAGCTGGATACAGCCAAAATGAAAATCCGAAGGACCCTAAAGCCAAAGCAATTTTGGATAAACTGAGTGCAGAAACTAAATCTCATGAGACTATTTACATGGAATTTAGTTATCGTATTGTTAATAAGCCAAACGGTATTGATGATACCCAAGATGGTAAAGTTTGGATTAAATCAAACATGTATAAGTTAGAGTTTCCTGGAATCGAAAGGTACAGTGATGGCAAGACTTTATGGACCGTGATGGTAGACGATGGCGAATGCCAAATTACGGATGCCATGAGCGAAGATGAGGAAGAAGAAAATATTAGTCCTTCTTCACTTTTAACCATCTATGAAAACGGGTTTAATTACTTATATGGAAACCCTACTACCATAAATGGAAAAAAGGTAGATATGATTAAGTTGTTTCCAGAAGGGGGCGGAAAAGCCTATCATACAATAAAGGTGTATGTTAACCCAGCAACTAACCAAATGGCTAGAATTGAAGTCTTAAATAAAGATGGAAACACCTATACTTACGATTTAAAAATGATTAAAAACGATGAACCCATGGCAAATACCATGTTTGTTTTTGACACCTCCAATATGGATGACGTTATTGATTTAAGAGATTAAGAACTATTGATAAAAAAAAATCCCGTAATAGTAGGTATTACGGGTTTTTTTTTCATCAATTTTATTACTATTTGAAAAGGAAACCTAATCTCTTTTGGCTATCCGGTCTTCCAATAATATTATTGATGTACTCTTTTTGAAATATTAAATCTCCTTTCTTAATGTACCCTTCTCCAAAAGGCATGCATGTTCCCCAAGAAGAAGAGGTTTTACAGTTTTCAAAATCACCAATTTTCACAATGGTATGATTCCCAACTACAATAACTCCATAGCTAAAAGAACTTCCCTTTTCAATAAACCCTTGTATACTGTTTTTATCCAGTTCAACGGCTTCATTAGCTATTTCCGATGCAGAAACAATAAACTCTTCTATTGGTTGTTCAAAATCTGCACGCTCAAAACTGCGCGTATCGTTTAAAAAATTGGTAACCAATAGCTCCTTGTTAGTAGAGTCTTGATCATTATGAGTAGAGTCACTACATCCAATTAGAGTTACTAGGCCTAATGCCCATAAAAAGTTTTTCATTGAGTTTTATTTTGTTTTTTATTAAAGCCGAAAATACCGAATTCAATCAAAACATGGATACCAAGGGTCTAAAAAAAATATCTTTGTTTTATGGGAGATGAAAGAATCACAGGAACAAAACGAAGCAACATAAAAGAAGGTGATTTAGTAGAAATCATTCAAAAACACCATCAACCTAGTGGTGAATTAACCGAAGGATTGGTTATTCGAATTCTCACCAAGTCACCTAATCATCCTCATGGAATAAAGGTACGAATCGATTCGGGTGAGGTTGGCCGTGTTAAATGGGTTTTGGTAGAGGATTTAGATTAACTATCGGTAATAAAGAGAATCTTGAATCGCCCCGCATTCAGCCGACTTAAAATATTGCATTCCAATTTTTTCCAGTACCCGAATGGAGCCGATATTATCCTTAGAAACTCTACCCCAAATGGGTAAATTTGAAATATGCATTCTTCCAAAATCTAAACAGGCTTGCGCTGCTTCCGTACCATATCCGTTGCCCCATTCTGATCTAAGTAAACGGTAACCAATATCCACATACCCTTCCATATGATATTTGAGGCCACACCACCCTATCACCGTTCCAGTTTGTTTTAAAACAACCGTCCACCTTCCGTAGCCATGTTCTTGGTAATGATCATAGTTTGCAATAAAACGTTCAGATTCTTCAATAGATTTAAACGGAATATCACCCGTATATTGCATTACTTCGGGATCATTATTTAGTCTAAAAAATACTTCACCATCATCTCGTTCAAATGGCCGCATACCCAGTCTTTTAGTTTCGATTATATAAGGCATTTCTCTTAGTCCTATATTCCTTCAATTTGATCACGTGCCCTTTTCTGGGCATCCTCTAAAATTTTATCCGATTGCTTTTGAGCTTCGTCAAGCAACTTTTTACCTTGTTTATCTGCTTCGGCTTCCAATTGCTTGGCTTTTTTGTCTGCTTCTTTGTTGAGCTGCTCAGCTCCTTTTTGAGCAGCAATTTTGGTTAATGGATTAGTAGCTTGCTTGACGAGTTCCTTCCCCTGTTTGTCTGCCTCTTCCTTTAATTGTTTTCCTAGTTTCTTTGCTTCAAGACCTAAATTATCGGCTTGTTTTTGAGCTTCCTTCATTAAATCAGCTTGTTGCTTTTTAGCATCTGCCAAAATCTTTTCTGCCTCTGCCTTCGCTTCCTTTTTAAGATCCTCTTTTACTTCTTCAATCTTATCCTCAATTAAATCTTTTAATTGGTCTTTAGCAGAATTGGATGCTTCTCCTTGACCAAAAACGGGTTTGATTTGAGGATCATCCATTTTACCAGTAACTAACAAAACCACAGGAACCACATCGGGCACTTCAGCATCAATGCCGTTACTGGATAACAAACCATTTATCTGACCAATCAGAGCATCGGCACCTGCTCCCATTTCATTGGTTTTTAACTTCGTATCAATTGTATAATTAATGTCTTGATCTAAAGTGGTATACCCCTGAACTTTGGCCATTTGCGTACCTAACTTCACGTCAAAAGGCTCTATTTCCAAAACTCCATTAACACATTTAAAGAATATCTTCATATCCTCGGCCATTAGCGGGTTAAAATGCTTGGTTTTAGTAACCGAATTCAATTTTTCTAATTTCTCATTGTTAATCTCAATCTTTTTGATACTTGCTTCGCCTGAAAAAGATAGCTTTTCTAATACAGGTTCGAAGTTTCCGTCTAATATTCCATGAGTTTGTAATTTAGAAGAGAAGGTTCCTTTGGCATCCTTCAATAATGGCGCTAATTGGTCTACGGAATTATAGGTATTAGCCATCTCACTCATTGACCAATCTGTTAACCCCATAGTGAAATCAAAACTTGGCAGCTGCGGGTGAGTGGTTGGATCAAAAATCCCATCCATGTAAGCAATTCCTTCAAACATTTCTATAGAAACACCTTCAAAAAGAACTTGTCCATTTTCAATTTTAATGGTTCCCCTTAAATTTTGAATATCCATGCTATCGTAAGCTATTCTCTTGATGTGCGCATTCAACACAAATTGGATGTTAGTGGGGATTTCGTAGGTTTCCTCAATTATGGCTACTTCAGAAGTAACTGGTTGCGTCTCTTGTTTTATCGTGTTTTCACTCTTGTTTTCTTTCGGATCCACGCTTATAGTTTCCTCAGCTAATTCTACTTCTTCCTCCGGAGAGTCCTCTTCCATCCATTCATCAACATCAAAATAATCCGATTTAAAATCAACTACCCCAACAATAGTTTCTTCGCTCATGTACCAAGGAATAAAGTTTTCTAGCTTTCCAGTAGCATGTACATCACTTTTCCCCACAACCGCATCAAAAGCAGTTAAATCCACTTTATTCATATCGAAGTTCATTCCAATATGAGCAATCTCCATTGGAATACCGCAAGAACCATCATCGTATTGAATATTCCAAGCTTCAAATAATCCATGTGCCTCAATTTTATCATAGTGTTCGTTATTCAAACTATTCAAGTCTGCCTTAAAGTTTAAGTCCGTTTTAAACTTTCCGTAGTATTGTTCCCCATCCTCTACAGGCATTAGCTTTGGTAAAGACGCTAAATCAAAATCCATTTTTAAATTACCACTCATGGTTGGATTAGTTAAGGTCTTGCTAACCAATAATGACATATCAAAAAAGTTCTCAGCTAATTCTAAATGCGCATTTTTCAAATTTACCTGCATGTGGCTCATATCTCCGGCTGGTGAATTTACATGTAAATCAATCCCAATGTTCTCCGCTTTTGCGGGTAAGTCTGGGTATTGAACAGAACCATTTTTAACATCTAAAGCAATGGTAAACGCAGGCATCAATTCTTCGTAATACACACCCTTGAATCCCGCCCCAAAGGACATGCTCCCTTTTACCTTCACATCTTGGTAATCGGCTATGTAAGCATTTGGAATCAAGGAAAATAATTCTTTAAATGAATTGTTTTTTGAAGACATTTCAATGTCCATATCAATAGAATCACCAGGCACGGCCAGCCAACCGTCCAAATTTAAAACCAAGGCATTTAATTGAATAAATGTGGTATCAAATTGGAATCTCATTTCGTCCATATTCATAGCCATATTGCTGTCTCTTATACACATCTCCGAGCCCACGAGACTCCTGAGCATCTCG
>CAJXPI010000024.1 GCA_913057875.1 uncultured Flavobacteriales bacterium | reverse complement strand
GTGGGCTCGGAGATGTGTATAAGAGACAGCATAATAAATTAGTAATTTTAAGGTTATTTTTTATTGGCCTTTATTCCGATTTTATGGAGGTGTTAAATTCAGATAAATTCTAGTATGCCGGTGATTTGGAAAATTTCGCAATTGAATTTTAAATCAAGAATCATTGTTAGTGGAGTCATTCTAGATAAAAGCTTCAAGCGTAATCAGGTTAATGGAAATAGAAAGGAGTCTGTTTTTCAGTTGTATAAAAAAAAGCCTTTTAAGAACAGAATTGTTCATATTCAAATTGGAGAATCATTTGAAGAAACTTTAACAGGAAAAGATGGCTCGTTTACTGTTTTTTTTGACCCTTCCGTTAGAGGAGAGCTTAGGGTTTTGGAGGAAGGTGGAAATGTAATTCCAATGGATCAGAGGTATCCATTTTTATTTACGGAAAGTAACTCTCGTCTAGCCGTTATTTCTGATATGGATGACACCTTGATATTGAGTCATACCAAAAACTTTATAAAAAGGGTTGGAACCCTTCTTTTTGTGCATCCTCTAAAGAGAAAAAGTATTGGGTTTACGGAAAATCTACTTCGTGGAATTCAGGACTTAAATGGAGATATTTATTATGTTTCTAGAAGTGAATCAAATTTATTTCGGGTGCTTTCAACTTTTATTTTAAAGAGTAGTATTCCAGTAGGGAATCTTTTTTTAACTCCCCTCCTTTCTTGGAAACAATTAGTTTCCAATACAAAACCTGATAATTTTAAATTTGAAGTGATCTCAACCATTATAGAGAATTCCAGTAAAAATCACTTTGTACTTATTGGTGATGATACGCAATATGATTTAAAGGTATATCTTGAAATAGCCAAAAAGTATCCAGATAAAATCCTTAAAATATGTATTCGAAAAACTTCCATACGTAAACACCGAGTTACTCAAAATAGTTTGGAGCGCATAAAAGAATTGGGAATACCCTTTTTGTATTTTAATAAAAATAGTGACTGGAAACCCGAGTTAAGTTGGATTCAAAAAAATAGCTGATATGAAATTATTACTTGTGGTTAATCCCATATCTGGAGGGGTAGATAAAGAACCTTTTTTAGCTGAAGCAGAAATACTGCTTAAAAAATACGCCATAAATTATCGTGTGTTTAAAACTCAGGGTACAAGTGATGAGGAAAGAGTAGCATTGATTTTGAACGATTTTCAACCAGATAAGGTAGCTTCTGTGGGTGGTGACGGAACAACCTTGTTTACTGGGGTGGCTTTATTGAAATCTAAAATTCCTATGGGAATAATCCCTCTAGGGTCGGCTAATGGGATGGCCGAAGAATTGGGAGTTAACCCAATTCCTATGGAAGCTTTGAAAGACATTTTGATGTCTAACCGGATTGAAAATTTGGATATTTTAAAAGTGAACGACACGCACTTTATGACCCATATTGGTGATGTGGGTGTTAACGCTAATTTAGTCAACTCTTACGAAAAAGACCCCAATAGAGGAATGGCTACCTACGCGAAGTATTTTCTCGAAGAGCTAACACGTTTGCAACCATTTCCAGTAAAAGTAATAGCAAATAGTCAAGAGGTATTGAGTACAGCTTTAATGGTTGGAATTGGTAATGCCCGTAAATATGGAACGGGTGTACCACTAAATATTAACGGGAACCCAATGGATGGGATTTTTGAAATAGTGATAATAAAAAATGTGAATGCGAATAGTTTAATCAGTGCAGGTTTGGCCAAATTTGATGATAGCTTTTTTGATAATGAATCTTCCGAAGTTATTCAGACTCGTTTTGCCATTATTGAATTTGATAAGCCTAGGTTGTTGCAGTTAGATGGAGAGGTGCTAGGTCGTCATCAAAAGTTAAAGATTGAAATAATGCCCGGAGGAATTCAATTAATTACACATAATACTAATCCCTATTTGTAAGATAAATTTCAATATGATTTGAAACTCTTATAATTGAAGGGTTTTGTTGTATTTTTAACTAGATAACTAAGTCTCTTTGAAAAGAGATATTTCAACCCATCGTCAAAGAAAGGGACAAAAACATTATTATGACTGCAAACGAATCTATTAATTTACTAAGGAAGCAAATGCTTGAGTCCATTATTGGGCAAGAAAAACTCGTGGACCGATTGGTGTTGGTTCTTTTAGCTAGTGGAAATCTTTTATTAGAAGGACTTCCGGGTTTGGCGAAAACCAGAGCCATTAAAGCATTGGGGAAAGGATTGGATTGTGGCTTAAGTAGGATTCAGTTTACACCAGATTTATTGCCTTCTGATATTACAGGAACAGAGATTTACCAACCCGAATCTGAAGAGAAATTTTTATTTCAAAAAGGACCGATATTCAACAACTTAATTTTAGCAGATGAGATTAATAGATCTCCGGCCAAAGTTCAGTCGGCTCTATTAGAAGCCATGGAAGAGCGTCAGGTTTCTGTGGCAGGAAAAACCTATAAAATGGACCCGTTGTTCATGGTTTTAGCTACGCAAAACCCGGTAGAACAAGAGGGAACCTACCCCCTACCCGAAGCACAAATGGACCGTTTTCTTATGCACGTAATGATTGATTACCCAGATGATGCATCTGAGTTAGAAATTATGCGTTTAAATAGGAGAGAACAAGGTTCTGCTAAGAAAGAAGAAAAAGAAAGATTATCTCCAGAAATTGTGTTTGATGCACGTAAAGAAATAGCCAAGGTGACTATTGCCGAAAACATGGAGAAGTACATTGTGGACATCATTTCGGCCACTCGAACTCCAGGAAAATACAGCGAGCAACTAGATTCTTGGTTAGAGTTTGGCGCCAGTCCGCGTGGAACCATTGGAGTAGATAAATGTGCCCGTACTCATGCGTGGATGGAAGGACGTGATTACGTTACTCCAGATGATATACGCGCGGTAGTTTACGACTGTTTAAGACATCGATTAATTTTAAGTTACGAAGCTGAAGCAAGTAAAGTGCAGGCGGATGATGTGATTAATGAAATTCTTAAGAATGTTGCAGTGGTAGGCTAAGCATGAAAAAACAAGAAGAATATCCATCCCAAGTTTTTGTCTCGCTATCTGATTTATTGAGGATGGAGGGTTTATCTCAAGGCGTAAGTTTTTTGGCAAAACGCCAAAAAGTGAAAAGTGTTTTGGGAGGTAAACATGCCTCAAAACTTCGGGGTAGAGGAATGGACTTTGAAGAAGTTCGAGCCTACGTGCCGGGTGATGATATTCGAAATATTGACTGGAAAGTAACGGCTAGGACTCAAAAAACACACTCCAAAGTATTTTCTGAAGAAAAGGAAAAACCAGCTTTGATTGTAGTCGATCAATCGCGTTCTATGCTCTTTGGTTCGCAACAAAAGACTAAGGCCGCGGTAGCTGCTGAAATTGCCGCTTTAGCTGCTTTTAAAATTCAAAAAGAAGGCGACAGAGTGGGCGGAGTGGTATTTGCAGAAGAGTCGGTAGATATTCTTTACCCTAAAAGAAACAAGAAGAACATCTTGCGATTCTTAGAGCGTGTAGTTCATCATAACCGAAAACTAAAAGATTTTAGGGAGGGTAATAGACAGGCGTTGTTAGAAGAAACCATTTCGAAAGTAAATAACATTGTTACCCATGATTTTTTGGTGATTTTGATTAGCGATTTCGTGCATTACTCTGAAAAAGTAATGCGTTATTTATTCAAACTCTCTCAACATAATGACGTGATGCTCATAAAGGTGAATGACCCTATGGAGCGTGATATTCCAAATGAGGAAATGGTTTTTGGGAATAGAAAAGAACAGTTCACCGTAAAGGGCAATAAACAAAGTATTAAGGGGAAATTTGAAACGGGTTATGATAAGGATATGGATCAGTTTGAAGCCCAAATGTTGCGTCACCATATTCCAATGATCCCATTAAATACCATAGATCCCATTGAGCAACAACTTAAAAAAGTATTTCGTTAATGGAGCCTGAATTAGATACAATGGATTTGGGGCCCATTTTTGAGCCTGCACCAATTGAGTTTCAATTTGATACTCTAGGGTGGTACGTTTTGGGTGCTATTTTATTGGTGGTGGTTGTTACGATGGTATTCAAAGGAATTAGACATTACCTAAAAAACGCGTATCGAAGAGAGGCACAAAGAATGGTACAAACCATCATCAAACAATTCAATAATCAAAAAGATCCAGCGTGTTTAAACGATGCTTTAGTGGTTTTAAAGGGAGTGGCAATAACTACCTATTCCCGTAGCCAGGTAGCCGATTTGCATGGAGAGCAATGGATGGCTTTTTTGGATGCAAAAGGAAAACACATAACGTTTAAAAAATATTCTCATACTATAAAAACTGCATTATATAAAAATGAAATAGCAAATGAATCCGAGGCTATTGGGGTATTAAGAATGGCACTAAAATGGGTAAAAGTACATGCCTGAAAATTTTGAAATAGCGTTTCCTTGGGTGTTCTGGCTTTTGCCATTACCAATTATGGTGTACCTTATTTTGCCAAGTGTACGTCTGAAAAGTGCGTCATTGATTTTTCCTGCTTTTAAAAAAGCGGAAAAATACTCCGGAGAAAAAGCACGTAAATCTGCGTTGGTAAAAAGAAGAAACATTTTTATTTGGATGGGCTTATTGGTGATTTGGGTCAGTTTATTGGTTACACTTTCCTACCCTCAAATTGTGGGAGAGCCCGAGCTAAAAGTGAAAACATCTCGAAATTTTTTAGTAGTTGCTGATATTTCGTTCAGTATGGCAACCAAAGATTGGGTGGTTAACGGCAAAAGGAAAACCCGTTGGGAAGCGGTAAAATCTTTAATGCACGATTTTATTGACAAACGTGAAGGTGACCGAATGGGCTTAGTTTTCTTTGGGTCTGCAGCTTACATACAAGCGCCATTTACTCCTAATTTAGGGGTGGTAAACCAAATGTTAGAAGAAGCCGATGTGGGGTTTGCCGGTCAAATGACAAACATTGGTAGAGCCATTGTGAAGGGTAAAGAAATGTTTGATAACGATACCATTGATACCAAAGTAATGCTTGTGCTTACCGATGGCGTAGATGGTGGTAAAGATGTGTTGCCATTAGATGCGGCCGAAATGGCACGCAAAGACTCCATTTTGATTTATACCATTGGAATTGGTAACCCGAATGGCAAAAACTCTGATTTGGATGAAGTAACCTTAAAAGAAATTTCAGACATCACCGGAGCCCGATACTTTAGAGGTCAAGATGCCGATGAACTAGAGCAAATTTATGAAGAGTTAGATAAATTAGAACCTATCGAGTACGAAGAAGAAACCTATAAACCTTCTAACCTTTTATATTATTATCCATTAGGATTAGCATTATCCATGGGATTGTTAATGGCATTTGTATTAAGCTCTATTGGAATCGTCAAAAAAATGAGTGAAAGTTAATTATGGAAGAGTGGTTACATATCGACTGGGATAACTTTCATTTTTTACGTCCAGAGTTTCTGTACGGTTTAATTGGCGTGGCTGTGGTTTTAATTCTTGGGTTCTTTGGGTTTAGAGACGAAGAAAAATGGAAGAAATCAATTGCGCCCCATTTACGTCCTTACGTTATTCAAAAAGGGAGTTTGGCATTTAGAAGAAACATGCACATTCTTTTAAGTCTTTCTTTAGCTATTGGATGTCTTGGATTGGCAGGTCCTACGTGGAATGAGATTGAAGTTCCGGGTAAGATTTTAGAAACGCCCGTGGTTATTGCCTTGGATATGTCGCAAAGCATGATGGCTACCGATATTAAGCCAAATCGACTGGAGCGAGCTAAGTTTAAAATATCCGATCTCTTAGACGCAAACCCTAAGGCGCGGGTAGCTTTAGTAGGATATACTTCTACCGCTCATACCATTGTTCCTTTATGTTCCGATTACAATATTATTACGAGTCATTTAGAAGGGCTTTCTCCAAAGATTCTTCCTTTCTCTGGTACCGATGTGCAAACGGCATTAGACTTAACCGATAGTATTACCCAAATTTCAGATGCACCATCTAAGTTGATTTTAATTACCGATGAATTAGATGAAGGATTGTTTAAAGCGGTTCAGAAGTACGTTGCTCAAGGCAATCGAAGTGTGGAGTTGATACCAATGAACACGGTTAACGGAGCACAAATCCCTAAGCCTAATAGCAAATACTTTTATCAGGATGGTAATGGAAATCCGGTGTTCTCTAAATTAGATGCTTCCGTATTAAAAAAGTTATCCTTCATTGATGGAATTCGAGTCAACCAATTAACGCTAGATAATAGCGATATGGTGCATTTAGCCGATGTTATTGGACAAAGCGTTTCGTTTCAAGAAGAAGCTAAAAAGAAAGAAAACAATTGGGTGGATAGAGGAATGTTATTGGCAATACCGTTAGCCATATTGATTCTTTTTTGGTTTAGAAAAGGCCTCGTAATTTATAGCTTGTTTATACTGGTTGGCTTTAGTTCATGTGATTTGGTAAAAGAAAAAATACAAGATAAAGAAACCATGACCTGGGAAGATCTTTGGTACACCAAAGATTATCAAGGTCAGAAACTGGAAGAAGAAGGAAAAGACCAAGAAGCCGGAGATACTTATGAAGATCCAATGCGAAAAGGAGTAGCCTATTACAAAGCCGGTAATTACGAAGCAGCTATTGATGCCTTTGGTAAAGATACTACAGCTCAAGGAGCCTATAATTTAGGATTAGCGTATTATAAAAATGGTGATTATGCTGCAGCTCAAATGGCTTTTGGAGAAGCGGCAGAGCTAAATCCTGAATTAAAAGATGCGGCTAATAATTACGAAATGCTGGGGCATTTGATTGATGACCAAAATGAAATGAATCCGGAAGAGGCATTGGAAGAAAAACCGAAACAACAAGCCCAAAATACGGAGAACACTTCTCCAGAGGATCTAAGTGGCGGTGGACAAGAAGCTACGAAAGAGGATATGGAAAAGGAACGCCTGGAAGAAACTACCACTACAGATATTCATAAGGCTGAAGAATTGGAAGAAGTTCCGGAGGATTTTGAGGGCGGTCAACAAGATAATTCTCAAAAACTCATCATGCGTAAAGTAGATGATGATCCTGCACTATTCTTGAAAAGAAAGTTTGCGCGTGAGGTTAAGTTAAAGAAACTGAAACCTAAAAAAGGCCTCAAAAGATGGTAAGGTTAATATTCAAATATCTGTTGTTTTTGCTGGGCATTTTCACGGCTTTTTCTGGTATGGCACAAAGGCATCTTTTTACGGAGGTTGAAGCCAATACCTCTCGTGTGTATGTGGGCGAACCGGTTCAAATAACCATAAGAGTTTACACAAGCACATGGTTTACTTCTGGAGTTGAGCTGCAAAACATAAAGGTAAAGGATGCCTTTGCGGTAATGAATACCTCGTTGAGTATTTCCAAACCCATTAAAGGGCAAACCTATGCAGGGGTGGAAATATCTTATTATGTATTTCCATATACAGATAATGATATTGAGTTTCCGTCATTAACTTTTTCGGTAGAAACCCCCGATTTGGGCGGATATGAAGGTGTTGCAAGAAAAGTAAAAACCCGAGCCGTAAAAGTTAAAGTACGTCCGGTGCCTGGTGGGTTTGAGCAAAGTCAGTGGCTGGTAACCCCTTCTTTAACCGTAAGAGATACATGGGATGCTAGTTTAAAAAATGTCAAGGTAGGAGATGTTTTAGAGCGTAAAATTTACCGAAAAGCGCAGTACACCGTTTATGATTTAATTCCACCTATTGAGTGGGACTCTATTCCTAATGTAAGTAATTACCCTAGTAGAACGGCTACCAATAATGAAAATACCAAGGAAAGCTTTTATGCAGAACGAACAGATGCCATGCGTTATTTGTTTGAGAAAGAAGGTGAGGTCGTTTTACCTGAAATTACCTTGGTTTGGTGGAATGCAAGCCATAAAAAGATTTATAAGAAAACGTTGAAAGAGCTTAGAATAATGGTAGCTCCAAATCCTGATTTAGGAATGTTAGAGAGTATAAAAGATTCATTAGCAATGGTCAATGCGCAAACTCATGGAACGGAAGTAGCGGAAGAAGAGCCTTTTTCGTTCTTAGGAATGACATGGCAAGAATTACTAGTGGTAACTATTGGATTCGTTTTTGTCATCAAATCATTAATGCATGTTATTCCAGTACTTGTAGGTAAAGTGAAAAAAAGATGGGTTGCTTTTTACCAATCAGAGAAGTATTTCTTTTGGCGCTTTTTGTTATCTATTTTTACCAATGAAAAAGAGAAACAGCGAGCTTTTTATCGATGGGTCGATTGTCTAAATTTAAAGGAATACACGCTGAGTTATTTTAAGAAATCTTTTGGCGAGAGGTCTGAAGCTAAAATTTCTAGTAACTGGTGGTATTGGAAAAAGGCTAGAAAATCGTACTTTTTGAGTCAAAAGGTATCCATCTCTAGAAAGAATGGGTGGATTAATCCATGATTTTTTAAATGTATTGTAATGATTAGAATTAATAGAGTGTTTTGGGTATTTAGCATTTCAACAGTGATGGTAGCCTCTTGTGGTACTAGTGACATGAGTAATCAAGAAAAAGACCCTCTTCCCTCATGGAATGAAGGAGAAACTAAATCAAATATTGTTAAGTTCGTTACCGATGTAACCAATGAGAACCATTCCGATTTTATTCCAATAGAAGATCGCATCGCCACTTTTGATAATGATGGAACACTTTGGTCAGAACAACCCGTATATTTTCAATTGATATTTGCAATGGATCGCATAAAAGAAATGGCAGTGAATCATCCAGAATGGGATACTTTGCCACCATTTCAAGCGGTCTTACAAAATGATACTAATGCTATTATGGCTTCCGGAATGGATGGACTAGCCAAAATAATAATGACCACTCATGCTGGAATGTCATCCGATGAGTTTGAATCTTTGGTAAATACCTGGATAGAAGATTCTATGCACCCCAAGTATAACAAACCTTACAATGAATTGGTATACCAACCCATGTTGGAGCTATTAGATTACCTCAGAGCAAATGAATTTAAAATTTTTATTGTTTCGGGAGGAGGAATTGAATTTATGCGGGCATGGGTAACCGAAGCTTACGGAATTCCTTCTGATCAAGTAATAGGAAGTACAATAACTACTGAATTTGTATTTGATGAGGGTTCGACTAAAATAATGCGATTACCCGAACTCGATTTTATTGATGATAAGGAGGGAAAACCGGTAGCAATTAATCGTTATATAGGGAGGCGTCCTGTTTTTGCCTCTGGTAATTCAGATGGTGATTTACAGATGTTGCAATATACAGATGGCGGTGAAGGAAGACGGTTCATGTTGTATTTACATCATACCGATGAAGTAAGGGAATACGCGTATGATAGAAATTCACATATTGGTAAATTAGACAAAGGTTTAGATTATGCCAAAGAACATAATTGGACGGTAATTGACATGAAAAAGGAATGGAAAATTATTTATCCTTTTGAAAAGCAATAATTCAAACTCTTTTTTTTGGGGTGGATATTCCATAATTAGCAATCATAAAATTTCGGAGCAAAAAAAAGACCTCACGAATGTGAAGTCTTTTTTGTGGGCCCAACAGGGCTCGAACCTGTGACCCTCTGATTATGAGTCAGATGCTCTAACCAACTGAGCTATGGGCCCTGATTTGTTGTTTGAATTCGAGTTTAGTTCTCGAAGGAGTTAATAGACCTTTATTCAGGATCTCTCAACAAGGCTGCAAATGTATTAGTTTTTTTGAAAAAACCTTTTTCTAATTTAAAATCTTTCAACAGACAACAAAAAAGGGAAAGCTACTGAGCTCTCCCTTTTTTCAAGAAGTTAAAGGAAACTAGTTCTTAATGAACTTAATGGTTTCTCTTTTCAGATCATCACTTAAGGTAATGAAGTAAATCCCTTTCGTCCAGTTTTTGGTGTCAATAGATTGAACAGAGCCCGATTGCATTCCTACATGATTTTGGAATACCATTGCCCCTACCTGGTTATAAACACGGATCATGGTTCGTCCATCGTATTGTTTTGATTCAATGTTTACGTAATCGCTTGATGGATTTGGGAAAACATTAAAGCTTCCTGTACTTTGGTATTTTTCCATTTTTTGAATACCAACCGTTGCAGGTGGAGTCCAGGTGGTTTCATCATAATTAGGGTCTCCTTGGTTCATATCATACCCAATAGAAAAACTCGTGAAAATGAAATTTCCAAAATCTGACTCAATGTTTTCAACATATTTTGGATTAATAGCTCCAGGTACACCAACGTTCTTCATACTTGCAGAACCACTACCTTGGGCTGAATTAGCCCACCAACTAAGTCCATCACCACCTGCGTCTTCAATGTATACGTTATACACATGGTTCGGTAGATCTAAGGTGTCTTTATAGGTAGTGTTGATTGTTAAATTGTCTCTGAATAATAATGTATCTCCTTCCGTATTTGTAACAATATACCAGTTTTCAGAAGCACGATTATTTGTTTTCACTTGTAACATAAACGGACCATTTCTAAAAGGAACACTTTCAAAAGTGGTCGTATATTTATTATTACTCGGTACTTCATCAATAACACTATTTACTTCTAAAATCTCAGCCGAAAATTGATTGCTTCCATCTCCTTTAAAAAAGTTGTGAGGAGGAATAGGAAGTGTTACTTCTTCACTTTCCATGAAGTCTAAAGAACCTACCCACGTAGTGGTGTAATAGGTTCCACCCGAAACTCCATATTTAATTTTTGCAGAACCTATTGTTGCGCTCCCCGTATTTCGAATAACCACTGTAGGAGCTTCTGCGCTCGGGTTGTAACGAGAATAACGATCGTAATTTGTTGGGTTTAGAACGTCCATAATCTCCGCGTCTAAGGTATGATTTGCAGGTCCATATTGTATTACCTGACCACTTACATTATAGCTCATGTTGACGTTGTTTGCAGTGTATGCTTCCCAGTCCAACTTTACCGTAAACTCTGGTGTCTGCGACCATTGGGTAATATCATGCTTAAAAACTTGACTTTCGCTTCCTGGACACCATCCGGCACGGTTATATACCCAAGTACCTGTTTGAGCATAAAGTGGTTCGCTACCGCAATCATTTCTCCAAACGGTTTGTTGATAGCGTTTCGTATTATTTACCCTTAAATCATAGTATTTATCGCAAAATTCGGCACAATTCTCTGGATTGGTTCCTTGACCATTATTGTTTCCAAAACCATGTCCAGTAGCGCTCATAATAAACTCTACCTCTTGCATATTTGCATGTTTAGTAATGGTGTCTTTTTTAAGCTGTGCATTAATGGGGTTGTTGTTATTCCCATATTTATATCCACCAATATATACCTGATCTACTTGCAATGGAGTTCTAGGCGGAGTTCCTTCAATAAATTCAAAATAAATGGAAATGGTAAATCCATCTTGCCACCCATCGTATCGGGCATTAACCACACGTTGACCCTGAAGTTCAGGTAGCATATGTGTTACATCAAATTTATATTCGTGATGCCAACCTTGGTTTTTGTCCCCTGCGTATGGTGTTATAACCTTACAAAGTTCAAATTGATTGCTCGGTGTATTCTCATCCCATACTCTGATTAATGTGGTGTAATCCCACTCACTACATCCAATGCTAGGACATCCTAGAACATAATGCATAATTACCTTTTGGTAATTTCCAGTTGGAAAATTAACGGTGTCGTAAAAGTTTCCGTTCCAATTCCAATGCACGTCTTGATGTGCTTGGACTATCGTTGTATCACCATCTGCGGCTTGAACTTGATTTCCTCCAAAAAGGAATATGGCTCCTAATAAAAAAGTGAATATTAGTTTTCTCATAATAATTTGTAATAAAATACGGGGCTAAAATAAGTCTTAAAAACTGTTTTCAATAATAAATTGAGGGTCAGACATATATTTCCAATAAAATTAGGTACACAAAAGGGTAGCATGCATAATAAGTATCGATAAAACGCTTGGATTTATGCGTTTAAAATTAGGTGTAAATCCGTTTATCTTTTCTTACTTTTGCAGCCTCGAAATAATCGAGCAAATCGGGTTTAAAACAACTATCAAATGATTAAATTTTTTGCCACTTCAACAGATAAGATTTACGCTGTTGGTCTTTCATCAAATCTTACTCCAGAAGACTTCCCAAAATTAGAATGGCTTTTTGGCGGTGCTAAATTGGTTGATTCAGATACCATGGATGGATTTCATGTAGGTCCAAGAAAAGAAATGATTACTCCTTGGAGTACCAATGCCGTTGAGATTTCACAAAACATGGGTATTGTAGGAATTGAAAGGATTGAAGAATTTTTCTCTGTAGAGAATGACAAAGCAGAATTTGATTCTATGCTTCAAGCCATGTACAATGGTTTGGATCAAGAAGTGTACACCATTGAAATGGAACCAGAAAAGGTGACCTACATTGATGATTTGGCAGCGTATAATCAACAAGAGGGGTTGGCATTAAGTGCGGAAGAAATTGAGTACCTAGAAACGGTAGCAGTTTCGTTAGATAGAAAATTAACCGATAGTGAGGTTTTTGGTTTTTCTCAAGTAAACTCAGAGCACTGTCGTCACAAAATCTTTAATGGTCAATTTATTATTGATGGCGAAGAAATGCCTGACTCGTTGTTTTCTCTAATCAAGAAAACATCAAAAGACAACCCAAACAAGATTGTCTCAGCTTACAAGGATAACGTGGCTTTTGTAAAAGGTCCTAGAGTTGAACAATTTGCTCCTAGCAAACCAGATGTGGCATCTGAGTTTGAGACTAAAGAGTTTGATTCGGTGATTTCATTAAAAGCAGAAACACATAACTTCCCAACTACGGTAGAGCCTTTTAATGGTGCAGCTACTGGAAGTGGTGGCGAAATTCGTGACCGTATGGCAGGTGGTAAAGGTTCTATGCCTTTAGCGGGTACTGCGGTTTATATGACGGCTTATTCTCGTTTAGAAAACGAACGTAAGTGGGAAGATAAAATGGAAGAAAGAGATTGGTTATACCAAACTCCAATGGACATTTTGATTAAAGCTTCTAATGGCGCTTCTGATTTCGGAAATAAATTTGGTCAGCCGTTAATTAACGGTTCCGTATTGACTTTTGAGCACGAAGAGGCTGGAAAGAAATACGGTTTTGACAAAGTAATTATGCAAGCCGGGGGTATTGGATACGGTAAGCTTGGAGATGCATTAAAAGACACTCCAAAAACAGGCGATAAGATTGTGGTGATGGGTGGTGATAACTACCGCATCGGAATGGGTGGTGGTGCCGTTTCTTCGGTAGCTACTGGTGAGTTTTCTAGTGGTATTGAGCTAAACGCCATTCAACGTTCTAATCCAGAAATGCAAAAGCGTGCGTATAACGTGGTGCGTGCATTAAGTGAGCAAGACGAAAACCCAATTGTGTCTATTCACGATCACGGTGCGGGTGGACACTTAAACTGTTTATCTGAACTAGTAGAAGAAACGGGTGGTGTTATTGACGTAAATAAATTGCCTGTGGGTGACCCAACATTATCGGATAAAGAAATTATCGGTAATGAGTCGCAAGAACGTATGGGATTAGTGATTGATGAAAAACACATTGATCACATCAATAAAATTGCTGAACGTGAAAGAGCTCCAATTTATGTGGTAGGAGAAACTACCGGAGATCATCGTTTTGTATTTGAAAACAAAAAATCGGGTGTAAACCCAATGGATTGGGACTTAACACACATGTTTGGTTCTTCTCCTAAAACCATATTAGAAGACAAAGCAGCTACTTCAAACTTTGAAGGCGTGACTTACGAAGCTTCTAAAGTGCAAGAGTATTTAAATAACGTACTTCAATTAGAAGCAGTAGCATGTAAAGATTGGTTAATTAATAAAGTGGATCGTTGTGTTACCGGTCGTGTAGCTAAACAGCAAGCAGCAGGTCCAGTACAATTACCATTGAATAACGTTGGAGTTATGGCGTTAGATTACCGTGGTGAAAAAGGAATTGCGACTGCTATTGGTCATGCACCCGTTTCGGCATTGATTGATCCAACTGCAGGTTCTCAAGCTTCAATTGCAGAATCGTTAACCAACATTATTTGGGCGCCAATTGATTCAGGTATAAAAGGAATTTCTTTAAGTGCTAACTGGATGTGGCCAGCTAAAAACGAAGGAGAAAACTCTCGTTTATACGAAGCCGTGCAAGGTATTAGTGATTTTGCGTGTGAGTTAGGATTGAATATTCCTACTGGAAAGGATTCTCTATCCATGACTCAGAAATATAAAGATGACGTGGTGTACGCACCAGGTACGGTTATTATTTCTGCCGTAGGTGAAGTTTCACATTTAAGTAAAGTAGTGGAACCGGTATTGAAACCTAACTACGATTCTTCAATGGTGTACATTGATTTATCAGAAGATGATTTCAAATTAGGTGGATCTAGTTTTGCGCAAACATTAAATAAAATTGGTAACAGTGCACCACATATCAAATCGGCAAGCAAATTTGCAGCTACGTTTGATGCTATTCAGCGTTTAATTACCGATGATAAAATCGTAGCAGGTCACGATATTTCTGCCGGTGGTATGTTAACTGCTTTGTTAGAAATGACATTTGCGGAAACCGATCTAGGATTAAGCATTGACTTAACCGGAATCAAAGGTGCCGATGATGTACAATTATTCTTCTCTGAAAAATCAGGAGTTTTAGTGCAAGTAGCTAATGCTGATTTAGCAGATGTTACCGATGCTTTAACTGCGGTAAACGCTTCTCATTACACTATTGGTAATGTAATTGGCGATAGAATGATGACCGTTAAAACGGCTACAAATACTTACATGTTCGACATCGATAGCTTAAGAGATACTTGGTACAAGACTTCTTACCTATTAGATCAAAAACAATCAGGAAAAGAATTAGCTACTGAGCGTTTCAACAACTATAAAAAACAACCACTATCATACATCTTCCCACAAGGGTTTAATGGAGATTTCGCAGCGTTAGGATTGAATCCAGATCGTAAAGAAAACTCAGGAGTTAAAGCCGCAATCATTCGTGAAAAGGGTGTGAATGGCGATAGAGAAATGGCTTACGCCATGTATTTAGCCGGTTTTGATGTGAAAGACGTTCATATGACCGACTTAATTTCAGGAGCGGAAGATCTAAGCGATGTAAACTTCATTGCGTATGTAGGTGGATTCTCTAACTCAGATGTATTAGGATCAGCTAAAGGATGGGCAGGTGCCTTCTTATACAATGAGAAAGCCAAAGCAGCCTTAGACGCGTTCTACGCCCGTGAGGATACTATGAGTTTAGGTATTTGTAATGGATGTCAGTTAATGGGTGAGCTTGGTTTATTATACCCAGAGCACAAACAACATCCAAGACTAGAGCATAACGAATCGGGTAAATTTGAGTCTGGATTTGTGAATGTAACCGTACCAGAAAATAACTCGGTGATGTTAGGTAACTTATCCGGTTCAAAATTGGGTATTTGGGTAGCACATGGTGAAGGTAAATTTAACTTACCTGAAGAAGAGTCAGCATATAACATTGTAGGTAAATATAGCCATGAAGGATACCCAGGTAACCCGAATGGTTCAGATTACAATGCAGCTGGTATTGCAAGTGCAGATGGTCGTCATTTAGCCATGATGCCTCACTTTGAAAGATCCGTATTCCCATGGAACTGGGGCTACTATCCAGAAGCCAACAAAAACGATGTAGTTTCTCCTTGGATCAAAGCATTTATGAATGCGAAGGATTGGGTAGAGAGTAAGAAGTAATTTTACTTTTAATACTATTCAAAAAGCCCCTTGGTGATATACCAAGGGGCTTTTTTTACGCACATATTCCGTTTGTGTGGAATATTGGGGGTGCAATGTTTTAAAGAGGTTCTGAGACTAAAGTTAAGTAATTTAAATTAAATGCTACATATCCTTTAATTTTTTTAGAACGAGGAAGAGGGTCTTCATAACTCCACGCAAAGTATTCTGAGGTTGGGTTTTCTAAATTCCAGTAAGATGCATCACCCTTTATGGGGCAATGACTGGAACGGTCTAGTTCTGGTTTTAAATCAACAGTAACATCTTCTTTTGGAATGTAAAATACCGGGTTATACACCGACTTCCCCACTTCTTTAAGAATAAGGGCATTGGTAGTGGATGCAATGGTTTGTCCTTTGAATTGAAGCGTCAGCTTCCGCTCATAAACATCAATAACGGCATAGTGTCTTGGAGTAGTTGTTTCCATAGGTTTCATTTTGAGCAAAATAAGAGGGTTTTTAGCTCTTACTTTGTCGGGTTAAAGACAATGGTTCATTTACCAGAAACACTCCCAAAGGGGCATAAAAAAACGGCTACCTAAAAAGATAGCCGTTTTTGATTTCCATCAAAAGAAGAACTACTCGATAATTAGTTTTTCAACCTCAATACCTTGATTAGTTTGTACTTGGACTAAGAATACTCCATTAGGTAAGTTCTCTGTATTTAAAGTAACTTGAACGGAGTTTGATTGGTTAGAAATCACCAATTTTCCGGTAATATCAAATACTTGAACCGATTTAACAAACCCTTCGTTACTAGAAATAGTAACCTGCGTAGAAGCTGGGTTTGGATACATCTTAAATGTGTTATGCGCTGAAACCTCTCTTATAGAACTAGGTACATCAGGTGTATTAGTTCTTGCATGCATTAACCTTGGGTGAATGTATCCTTGAATTGAATCAATGTAAGTAAGTGCATGAGCTTTAGACATCATTTGATTAGTAATAAGTGCATTCGCATGAATATCGTTAGAATTGTAGTTACCTCCAGTTAATTGGTTAACTGCAGCAACATAGGCATCAAGATCTGTCTTAGACCACCATTCCCAAGGAGAACCTTGTGCCATTGGTAAATCTAAAGCAAATAACCCATCCGCATTTTGGTCAATTACAATAGGGTCATTCACGTTAATTGTTGGAACCCCACTAAAAGATTGACCATATAGAGATGCAGCTCTAGCAGAATAAGCATCTGTATAAACAGAATCTTTGAAGTAATCATTCACTCCCAAAGCAACTGCTTTAGCTATAAACATGTTCGCGCCATTTACGTCAACAACATCTTCTCCTGTAGTTGGAACGATTACTGTACCTGTATCAAACGGTGCAAAAGCATCTCTTACTGCATGAATAGACATCATTGGAGCTTCAATGTTACCCTCTAACCAGCTAATATCAGCTAGTGCTCCACCTGCGTTAATACACGCTTGGATAGATACGGGTTGACCGTTATTGTAATACATATTTAGTAGTCCACCTTCGCCATCTAAATTTCCAACAACCGCTTCATTAATAAATGATTCTTGAGTTAATGGATTTGTAAATTTAGGTAAAGCCATTTCAGATGATTTATCTAAAGTGTTATATGCCACAGAAACATACCCTCCGGAACCTTGTCCGTATAAAGTGATAAAGTTTCTATCAATAGCATATTGGTTTCCATCTTCTGAATCGTCACGAATTACTCGAACAACTTGCTTCATATCGTGAATTGCACGATATACAGCATTTAGTAAGGTTGCTCTTCTAACCAAAGCACCTGTGGGGCCAGCTGCAACAGGGTTCCATCCGCCACGATAATTTGCAGCAATAGCTACATAACCACGTTTTGCCCATTGTTTACACAATTCAACTGCAGCTGAATCTTCTTTAGAACCATTTGGACCTCCATTTACTACTGGAGGTAAAAAGTTACCCGTGTGCACATATAACATTACCGGACGTTCAGAAACAGTGTCTTCGGAAGCTTTAGGCATATAGATATCCATTTTCATATCTGAAACCTTCACCAACGTGGAAGAATCTGCAGCAAATGGTAAATAATATTCCGGTGCTATTTGTGTTCCATTTGCAAATGCGGCTTTCAAACCAGCCATTTCCGTTCCAATGGCTGTTTGGTTTGCTCCTAAATAGGCAGGGTCTAACAGACTAGTGTTCTTTAAAAAGTCCACATTCGTACCGTAAGTTTTGTCCTTTAATATTTCAATTTGAGAATCTGTAAAAATTTCATCAAGGTAACGTTGTTGCCCAAATGAATTCAAAGATGCTCCTAATGTTGTAAGGGCTAACCCTCCATAAAGTAGAATTTTATTCATTTTGTTTTTGTTATAGAGATTAATAATTATTGTTTGTTGTGTATAAAATTAACGTTTTAAATCAAATTGGACAGAGACATATGCCAATCTCCCAACTTGTGGTCCACCATAAACTTGATAAACCTTATTGTTTAATAGGTTTGAAGCACCAATTTTCACGGTTGTTTTAAGTTTAGTAATATGTCCATTTATTTGAGCATCTACTAAACCATAAGAAGGTAAAAATCCAGTAAACTGTGGTGACCCCTCAAAAATGTAACCTTGTAACCATTTATAGTTTACTCCAAAACCAAATTTGGTAGATTTAATTTTTGCAATGGTCAGGTTCCTTCCGGTGATTCCTACATTGTATTTATGCTCAGGAGTATTGTAGGCTGGAATAATTGGGTCATTTTCTCCGGTTCTTAATTTATTCCAAGAATAATTAGCGTTAAAGGCATAATTCTGCCAGAAATAGTAATTAGCTCCAATGGAAAAACCTTGAGTGGTTACTTGCTCTGTGGCATTTGCTGCTAATCTGTAAGCTTGCGCAGAGCTAATGTAATTTTGAGTAGTAAAAGTGGCTTCTACCCCAACTACGTATCCAATAAAATTATCATACCAGCTATTGTAAGCATTCATATCTAAATAAAGCTTATCCCAAAAGGTTCCTCTATAGCCAATTTCTATAGTTCGAACTTGTTCTGGTTTAATTGGGGCAACATTGAAGTATTCCAATTTACTCAAGTCTAAAGACAACGTATAATCAGTTAATGACTCCACGGTTATTAAAGAATCCTTACCGTGAAGATTTCCTAATAAAATGGCTCTACCTACATTATAATATAAATATTGATCTGCTAAGGTTGGGTTTCTAACAGCCGATGAAAAAGTAGCTCTAAGAATATGGTTTTTTTCCAAATTATAAACGGTAGATAAAGCGGGAGAAAATAAGGCATCAAAATTTTGATTTTTATCCATACGAAGAGTGGCATTAATTTTTAGTTTGTCATTTAAAACCTGTTTTTCAATTCCTACGTAAACTCCAAACTCATGGTTTTCAATCTTTTTGTAGGCAGAGTCTATTGCTACCTGGTTTCCCTGGGCATCTGTTTCATAGGTGTGCACAAGTGTGTCGCTAAAGATGGTTCCTTGGGTGTTAGGTCTATATAACCTTCCGTTACCTCCTACCACAATATCCATATAAGAAGGCTCAAATTTATATTCACCCATGGCATGGTAAAGTGCTGATTTATCAAAAAAGCGAGACCCTCCTTCTGTAAACTTTCGTGATGTAACATCGTTAAATAAAGAGTCAAACTTAGCGGTACCAGGAACTGCGCGAGGGTTCCCGTTTCTCGGCTCTCCATCAATCAAATCTCGGGTGTTTTGATGCCAGACTTGCAATGAATCTAGGTTTTCTTGAAACCAAGGGTTATAATCTTCAGTTACCCATTGGTCCAATGGTTTGGTAAAATCCCATGTTGGATAGTTTGGGTCTCTCTCAATTTGACGTCTGTACGTTTGATTCCATTTGGTTTTATATTGGGTAAACCATTCTTGGTTTTCAATAGATGCGTCTTGCATTCTAAGAGCGGTGGTTACAATATCATAAGAGTTACCAGCGTCTTCGTTGGTGGCATAGGCTCTAAAATACCATTTTCCTTCTTTTTTAACTTCTAGTTTATTTTGCATAAACTGAATGTCTTTTAAACTATACCTATTATCCCCTTGATACACCGTGGTTCCTTGCGCATAAGAAAATCCATAGTTAACGGTAACAGAGTCTTTAATTTTATAATACAAACCTAAATTAAACTTGGCGTTTCTTGTTCCGTAATCCGCAAGGTCTATTTCACGATAACCTGTACGACTTAAGGCTCCAAGACCTGGGTTTTCTTCTTTACCTACATCGTAATTATATTGTTCTTCAATTTCTTCATCACCGTAAATGTTAACCCCATCATATCCTCCTGGGTTAGTAGGGGCATAACCACTACCATCTACAGAGTCAAAATTCTGGGCTTCCCAATCATTGGCCTGTAAGTAATAGGCATTTATTTTATATCCAAAACGACCCGGTGAGCCATCTTTCTTTTTGATTACTTGCGCCCATCTTACGGCTACTTCTGTAAGATCACGTTCACCTGCTTTAACAGATGCGCTCAAACCAGGGAAAAAGAAAGGGTCTTTAGTTTCCATGGCAATAACGCCATTAAATGCTCCTGGACCATAATAGGCAGAGCTTGCTCCGGCAATAATATTTACTCGTTTAACATCAAGTTCTGAGGCTCCTAAAAAATTTCCTAATGAAAAGTTTAATCCTGGCGATTGGTTATCCACTCCATCAATTACTTGAAGTGATCTAACCGGAGAAGTACTGTTGAACCCACGTGTATTAATAACTTTAAATCCAATAGAAGCAGAGGTCATATCCACCCCTTTCATGGTACCTAAACTTTCATAAAAATCACCCGAAGGCGCTTCTTTTATGGCGGTGATATCCATACTTTCCACCGTTAAAGGCGCTTCTTTTTGTTTATCTGAAATTCTTGAGTCAACAATTACGAGGGCTTCCAGCACTACATCACTGGTTTTCATTTTTACCTTAATTTTTTGTTCGGGTCCAGTAACGTTTAATTCCTGTTCGGTATACCCCATAGAATTAATTACTAAAATTATGGGGTAGGGTTTATTGGTTTTGATGGTGAAATTACCATCAATATCGGTGGTTGAGCCTGTGGTAGTTCCTTTTATTACTACGGTGGCTCCAATTACGGTTTCTCCAGATTCATTATCTACTATTTTTCCGTTAATGGTATTTTCTTGTGCAATTGAAATGTTTGAAAACCCAAGTACTGGAATTGCTACTAAGCAAATTAGTCTAATTAGTGTGTAGATTTTAGTCATTAAATTGATTGATGTGGTGTTTACTAAAACGCAAAATACTCAAATTTTCAAAACAAGGTTAGGCAATGAGATTAGAATAGCAGGCAAAAACGCATAAAATTAGGTATTTTGTATACTTTGGTTCATTAATTTACAGAGTTCTTCATTTTAAAAAAGGATTTGGAGCCTAACCCCAACCTGTAAAATGATTATTATAAATAATAAGCATTCACAAAAATTGGTAATAAATGGGTAGAATTGAATGGCATGAAGATGGCAACAATTAATTTTGGTGCTGAAATAATTGAAAGCCTAAAATGAGCAAATTTCCAATAGCTAAAAAAGAGAGTAAAGAATTAAGTATTCACGGAGATACTCGAATTGACTCGTATTACTGGATGAACGACAGAGAAAATCCGGAGGTGATAGACTATCTTGATAAAGAGAATGCTTACACTGCATCCGTTCTAAAACATACGGAGAAGTTTCAGGAAGATCTTTTTCATGAAATGAAAAACAGGATTAAAGAAGATGATCAGTCGGTTCCGTATAAAGCAAACGGCTATTTTTACTATTCGCGTTTTGAAATTGGAAATGAATATGCGCTGAATTGTCGTAAAAAAGAAAGTTTAGATGCTCCTGAAGAGATTATTGTAGATCAGAATGAACGCGCTAAAGGACATGATTATTATGCTTTAGGTGGTTTAGCTATTTCTGACGATAATAAAATTGTAGCTATGGGTGAAGATGTGGTGAGCAGACGCATCTATAAAATCCAATTTAAGAGTTTAGAAAATGGTGAAATGTTAAGTGATGTACTGGAAAACACTACAGGTGGAGTAACCTGGGCAGCGGATAACAAGACCATGTTTTACTCACAAAAGGATGAAACTTTACGTTCGTATAAAATTTTCAGACATGTGTTAGGTACTTCGCAAGATGATGATGTTTTAATTTATCATGAAGAGGATACCACATTTAATACGTTTGTGTACCGTACTAAATCTAAGAAATACATTGTAATTGGTTCAGGAAGTACTTTGTCTTCAGACTACCGTTATTTAGATGCATCAAACCCGGATGGAGAGTTTACGATTTTTCAAACACGTGAAGAGGAGCATGAATACGGAGTAGCTCATTATGATGGCTATTGGTATGTTTCAACGAACTGGAATGCGAAGAATTTTAGATTAATGAAAACGCCAGAAGGTGCAACTTCTAAAGAAAATTGGGTAGATGTTATTCCACATCGTGAAGATGTTTTATTGGAAGACTTAGAGATATTTAATGACTATTTAGTATTGGGTGAACGTCAAGATGGGTTAACCAAACTGCGTATCATTCCCTGGGATGGTAGCGAAGAGCATTATATCAAATTTAATGATCCCGCCTATATGGTGTATTCTTCGGTAAACCGAGATTACGATACCAAAATATTACGTTACGGATACACTTCAATGACTACCCCTAGCAGTGTGTATGACTATAACATGGATACACGTGAGCAAGAATTGTTGAAGCAACAAGAAGTTATTGGCGGGTATGATGTAAGTAAATATGAATCTAAACGATTTATGGCTACGGCTAGAGATGGCAAGAAAGTACCCATCTCATTAGTATACAAAAAGGAGTTGAAAAATCCCGAAGGAAACCCCATGTTGCTTTATGCTTACGGTTCATATGGTTATTCTATTGATCCTGGCTTTAGTTCAACGCGTTTAACGTTATTAGATAGAGGATTTGTTTTTGCTATTGCCCATATTAGAGGTAGTCAAACCTTGGGTAGGGAATGGTATGAAGATGGTAAAATGATGCAAAAGAAAAATACCTTCTTTGATTTTATTGATTGCGCAGAATTTTTGATTCAAGAAAAGTATACCACTCCCAAACATCTATACGCTATGGGCGGTAGTGCTGGTGGATTGCTAATGGGTGCAATTATTAATTACCGTCCAGAATTATGGAATGGGGTAGTAGCTGCAGTTCCTTTTGTGGATGTGGTCACCACCATGTTAGATGAATCTATTCCGTTAACTACGGGCGAATTTGATGAGTGGGGAAATCCTAAGGAAGAGGAAGCGTACCATTATATTAAGTCGTATTCTCCGTATGATAATGTAGAAGCAAAAGCGTACCCTAATTTATTAGTCCTGTCTCTTATACACATCTCCGAGCCCACGAGACTCCTGAGCATCT
>CAJXPI010000023.1 GCA_913057875.1 uncultured Flavobacteriales bacterium | reverse complement strand
TCCGAACACTGCGCTGTTCGAAAACGCACTAAACATAGCGTAACGTTGGCAAGCATTAACCTAATGAATAGAAAAAAGAAAATATTGTGCTTAGCTTTTATGATTTGTTCTCTTGTGACATATGCTCAAGTAATGAATGTTGAAACCTTTGTACTTCAATGTGACAGCGCACATCAGATTTCTTGGGATCAGATAATTGTTAATAATACTGTCGTAAAATATAAAATCATTAGCCGCTTGGACTCTGATTTAAATGGGACTAATCCATTCTACGTATCGACAGTCCTTTTACCCGAGTATGAATCTGATATTGATAAAAATTTGCTGCAAAATATTCTATCGAAATTATTAGGTTTTCACTACACAAACGAATTTAGGGTATTTAAAGATTGCGGTACTGAAAGACTATTTTACCAAGCCATAAAACTACCAAAACACCATCAAGAAATAGCCGACAGAGCCTTTTTAGGAATTTACAAAATGGGAAAATAAAACGCTTGCCAACAAAACCTATACGTCATGCTCGCGGTTTTCGGGTTATTTAGAGGTTATCCCTCCCACCCGCTAAAATGTTTTATTTTGGTTGCCTAAAGCAAACCAAAAATAACATACCGCTCAATTCGTCTCGGGCGAAAATCTCCGATTTTCAACCTCGCACGAACGCATAGCCGGGGCGTTGGGCTTCATTAAAACCTGCAATGAAAAATAGAATTGAAAAGGCAATATTTGAAGGATTCAAAGAAAGTTACGAAGACAACTATTCCTTCACAGGTGAAATAAGTTCAATTATTAAACCAGAATCTTTAATTCACATTAATATAGCAAAAAAGATTCGAATAATTAATGACGAACACTGCAATTGGGGAAAACCATTAGAAATAAAACTAGAGGAATGTACACTTACATTTGCGTCTTCATGTGTACCATTACAAGCAAATCCTCATGACCCTTTTTCAAGTGATTACCGTGAATACCATGATTCAACTCGTTCCGGAAATATTGACATAGCCATTTATGTAGAAGGGGACAGTTGTTTTGACCGCAAACCATACGCGGCAATAGAAATTAAGGACTTTATTAAAACTCGAGGCGAATTACGAAAAGATTTAATTCGAAATATTGAATTCCTTACACTTAAAGATAAAATAACAGGTAACTCCAGACTTGAAGTAGCTTATGTGGCTTGTATTCACGAGCACAAAGGTATTTTCAAATATGATGAGAAACAAAAGGAATTAGACAGACTTAAAGCTGGTTATGAAAGGTACATGGAGAAGTTCGAACTCGCTTCAAAGGATATCAAACTTAGACTTGAGGTTGCAACTGTTGCAGAATACCTTATCGGAATTCACGATATGAACTTACCAGTTGAGATTTTGGAAGATAAAGCCGCGGAAGCAATACATTTCATCGGTGTATTAGTTATTCTTGAAAAACAAACTAAATGAAATTAAAATCACTAACAATAAAAAATTTTCGAGCTTATCAATTGGAAACCGCTATTGAAATCGGCCAGTTAACTACAATTATTGGTAAAAATGATATAGGTAAATCAACAATTTTAGAAGCACTTGAAATATTTTTCAATAACCAAACTGTAAAAATTGACCCTCCGTAACAAAATCTTTATAGGTAAACACAAACCCTTTAGGCAATCTATTTTACTTATTCTTTATATAATCAGTACTTTTCATAAACAAACCTATCATCATAAATCTACATAAAATGTCCAGTTAATTATTAAAAAAACTGGACAAACATTATTCTTTCCTTCTAAAAAGCAGCTTACAGTTGGTTACACCCCTACCTCACTATTCACAAATGTGAAAAACTATTTGTTCCTTTTTCAAAATAGCTAACTCGCTCTAAAGTTAATCGCTCTATTTTTGAATCGAACTTTTGGTTTTGCCACGTTTGGCGAATTAAATGGGAATCAGGTTAAAATCCTGGACTGTCCCCGCAACTGTAAGCTCTGTACGGTTCTACATTATGCCACTGATTAACAATTGGGAAGGCGTAGAATGAAGGAGTAAGTCAGGATATCTGCCTTTTGTTCAACGAAACATAATATCAACTTTCGGGAATAAAGGTTAGACTTATTCCTCCATTAAAACAAAACAATGGAGCGACAAAAAGAAGCAATTCTAAATTCGGTGACGCATGTGGTAAAATGCGTATTTCCAAACACCACCAATCATTACGATACACTATTTGGGGGTACTGCCCTGCAATGGATGGACGAAGTAGCGTTTATTACCGCTACCCGTTTTAGTCGCCAACGCATGGTGACCGTATCTTCAGAAAAAGTAGATTTTAAGAAACCCATTCCTAGCGGAACTTTTGCCGAGCTCATTGGTAAAGTCACCATGGTGGGCACTTCTAGTCTTAAAATTAGAGTAGACATTTACATTGAACATATGCATAAAAACCATAGAGAACTGGCCGTGAGTGGTGAGTTTATTATGGTATGCATTGATGAACATAAAAATGCTGTTCCCATTCAGTTAGCATAGACTGAATTAACCATTCCAATTCCTTCATTTTTTCATTGGGCATTCCGTAAGGAATAGTCCGCAATTCAATTTTACATGGAAGTAAACACTTCAAACTCTATGGGTACCACTACCCCTCTAGATGAACCCATCTTAAAAGAAAACGAAAACAGATTCGTGCTTTTCCCCATAGAACACGATGACATTTGGCAAATGTATAAAGACCAACAAGCCAGTATTTGGACAGCCGAAGAAATTGATCTAGGCTCAGATATCAACGATTGGGAAAACAAATTAACCGATGATGAACGTTTCTTTATCAAACACATTTTGGCCTTTTTTGCCGCCAGTGATGGTATTGTAAACGAAAACCTGGCCGAACACTTTTTAAATGAAGTGCAGTATACCGAAGCCAAATTCTTTTATGGTTTCCAAGTCATGATGGAGAATGTGCATTCTGAAACGTATTCGTTACTGATTGATACTTACATCAAAGACCCTAAAGAGAAAGACTATTTATTCAATGCCATTGAAACCTTTCCTCCGGTAAAAAAGAAAGCCGAATGGGCACTGCGTTGGATTGACAATGGTTCTTTTGCCGAGCGATTGGTGGCTTTTGCTGCCGTTGAAGGTATTTTCTTTTCGGGTAGTTTTTGCTCTATTTTCTGGTTAAAGAAACGCGGCTTAATGCCGGGCTTAACTTTTTCTAACGAGTTGATTTCAAGAGATGAAGGCATGCATATGGATTTTGCGTGTTTGCTTTATAACAACCACTTAGTTAACCAACTATCAAAAGAAAAGGTAACGCAAATCATTACCGATGCCGTTAAAATTGAAGCAGAGTTTGTGACAGAATCGCTTCCTGTTAGACTAATCGGAATGAATGCCGATTTAATGAACCAATACATTGAGTTTGTAGCCGATCGTTTGTTAGTGCAATTGAACTGCGAAAAGGTGTACAACGCTACTAATCCATTTGATTTTATGGATATGATTTCCCTACAAGGGAAAACCAACTTCTTTGAGAAACGGGTCGCTGAATACCAAAAAGCAGGCGTTTCTAATAGCACGCAAGATTTAAACGAAGGATTCAGTTTAGACGAAGATTTTTAATTCATCCATTTCCAGTACCTAAAAACTTAAAACACATGTTTGTACAAAAAAGAGACGGCCGCAAAGAAGCCGTCCAATTTGATAAAATTACCGCTCGTATCAAGAAATTATGCTACGGATTAAATCCGTTAGTAGATCCAACCAAAGTGGCTATCAAAGTAATTGAAGGCTTGTTTGACGGAGTAACCACCACCCAATTAGACAATTTAGCAGCCGAAGTAGCCGCCACCATGACGGTGCAACATCCAGATTTTGCGTTGTTGGCATCACGTATTTCGGTATCTAACCTGCATAAAAGTACCGATAAGAGCTTTTCTAAAACAATGGGACGCTTGTATAATTACATCGATCCTAAAACCAATGAAGCCGCTCCCCTATTGGCGGATGATGTGTACCAAATCATTCAAGACAATGCGGCTACCTTAGATTCCAGTATCATTTACGATCGAGATTTTAACTACGATTATTTTGGGTTTAAAACTCTAGAAAGAGCGTATTTATTAAAGTTGGATGGGCAAATTGCAGAACGTCCGCAGCACATGTTAATGCGTGTTTCGTTAGGTATTCATAAAAACGATATTGAAAACGCCATTGAAACCTATAAACTCATGTCTGAGAAATGGTTTACCCACGCTACGCCAACGCTTTTTAATGCAGGTACGCCCAAACCGCAAATGTCGTCTTGTTTCTTATTGGCCATGCAAGAGGATAGCATTGAAGGCATCTACGATACCTTGAAACAAACCGCTAAAATTTCACAATCGGCTGGGGGTATTGGATTAAGCATTCACAACATTAGAGCTACGGGTTCATACATTAAAGGCACCAACGGCAACTCTAACGGAATTGTGCCTATGCTTAAAGTATTTAACGATACGGCCCGTTACGTAGATCAAGGAGGTGGTAAACGTAAAGGATCATTTGCGGTGTATTTAGAACCTTGGCATGCTGATATTTTTGATTTTCTAGACTTAAAGAAAAACCACGGTAAAGAAGAAAACAGAGCCAGAGATTTATTTTACGCTTTGTGGACTCCAGATTTATTCATGAAACGGGTAGAAGAAAATGGCAACTGGACCTTAATGTGCCCGCATGAATGCCCCGGACTTTATGATACCTACGGAGAAGAGTTTGAAAAACTATACACCCAATACGAGCAAGCCGGAAAAGGAAGAAAAACCATTTCGGCACGTGAGTTATGGAACACCATACTGGAATCGCAAATTGAAACGGGTACGCCTTACATGTTGTACAAGGATGCGTGTAACGAAAAGTCTAACCAAAAGAATTTGGGTACCATTCGTTCATCTAACTTATGTACCGAAATCATGGAATACACCTCAAAAGATGAAATTGCGGTGTGTAACTTGGCATCTTTAGCCTTACCCAAATTTGTAGTAGACGGAGCTTTTGATCATCAGAAATTGTATGACATCACGTATGTAGCCACCAAGAATCTGAATAAGATTATTGATCATAATTACTATCCCGTAAAAGAAGCAGAAAACTCAAACATGCGTCACCGCCCTATTGGATTGGGTGTGCAAGGATTAGCAGATGCATTTATCATGTTGCGTTTACCCTTTGAATCGGCTGAAGCAAAACAACTCAACCAGGAAATTTTTGAAACCATGTACTTTGCTGCCATGACGGCATCGAAAGACTTGGCCAAAGAACATGGCAGTTATGAAAGCTTTGAAGGGTCTCCGGTTTCTAAAGGCATTTTCCAGTACGATTTATGGAACACTACCCCATCAAAACGTTGGAACTGGACAGAGTTAAAACAAGAAGTGGCTACCCATGGAGTTCGAAACTCTTTGCTATTAGCCCCTATGCCAACGGCTTCTACCTCTCAGATTTTGGGTAACAACGAATGTTTTGAACCCTACACTTCCAACATCTATACGCGAAGAGTACTTTCAGGAGAGTTCATTGTAGTAAACAAGCATTTACTGCACGATTTGAATGAGTTAGGATTATGGAATGATGAATTGAAAAACAAAATCATGGCCGAAAACGGATCGGTACAAAACATTCCTGAAATACCAGCAAACATCAAGGAAATCTACAAAACGGTTTGGGAAATTAAACAAAGAGCCATTATTGACATGGCGGCTGATAGAGGCGCATATATCTGTCAATCGCAATCGTTAAACTTATTTGTAGAGAGCCCGAATTTTGCAAAACTAACCTCCATGCATTTTCATGCCTGGAAAAAAGGTTTGAAAACCGGTATGTATTACCTACGAACCAAGGCCGCACGTGATGCCATAAAATTTACGGTAGAAACCGAAAAACAATTGCAACCTACGGCAGCTCAAATTCAAGAAGCGGAAACTTTAGCCTGTTCCATTGAAAATCCGGATAACTGCGAAATGTGTAGTGGATAAAGATTAACATTTATTCAGATTGGAAAGGCTTTTTACATCTGCGTAAAAAGCCTTTCTTTTTTTTACATTTGCTGGAATGTTAAAAAGTTTGATGCGCTTATTTTTTGTCGGGACATTATGCCTCGCCTCTATCCTAGGTAAAGCGCAAAAAAACGATTCCATTTTTCACGTAAACGGAAATATTTTATTAGGTGAAATAATAAAACTCGAATATGGTCAAATCACCTATAAAATGGATGGTATGGGAACCATCATGGTGAACGTTGATCGAGTTTTAACCATTAAGTCGCCCAAATTTTTTGAATTTACCACGATACACGGACGTACTATTTACGGCTCTATTGACTCTACCAATCTAGAAGGGGTGATTAATATTAACTCGGGGTACGACTCTAATAACATTCACCTGTATCAGGTCATTGAAATTTTCCCTATAAAAAGCACCATATTTTTGCGAACCAGTGGTAAGATTGGGATTGGTTTCAATTACACCAAGGGTAGTGATATTGGAAGGTTTACGGTAGATTGGAACGTAGCCTATCGTAACAAAGGAACTTCGGTAACACTTTCAGCAAACAATGTACAAACCTTTGCCACCAATGACACCGTGGCCACCACTAGTAAATATGATGTCAATTTGGTACTGGAAAAGAAAATGAAAGGAATTTGGTCATGGAACACCTACTTAGGGGGGAGCCAGAATACAGAGTTAGGATTGGATTTACGTCTAAAAGGAGGACTCGGTATTCTTGGAGATGTAATCCATACCAACAATCAAAGACTATATGGGGTGGTAGGTATTGCGCCCAATTTAGAGCAGGCAACAGTTGGTTCTGCGCAAACCTATAATATGGAGGGGCAATTATCTATTTCTTATCAAGCGTTTCGCTATAGTTTTCCTAATTTGACCATTAACTCTAGATTAGACCTTTTTCCTAGTTTAAATAACCTAGGTAGATACAGGGTAGATTACAATCTAGATGCAAATATTGAGGTATTTAGAAAGTTCTATATTGGTGGTACCTTCTACTATAGCTATGATAACAAACCGGCTTCTGATGGCGCAGCTAATGATGATTATGGTTTCTCTACCACGTTAGGATATTCCTTTCATAAATAAGGAATTATCAAATTAGTTGTTTCCCAATAATAAATCGCTATTTTCGTCACCATTATACACGAAATGTCCTTGGGTAGCGAAACAATCCCAAGACGAAAAAATCTTTCAATTTGGGATTCAAAAAATTCAACTTAAAACCTTCGCTTCAAGAAGGTATTGACGCTATGCAATACACAGAACCAACACCGGTTCAAGAACAAGCGTTACCAATCATTTTAGAGAATAAAGATTTAATGGGTTTTGCCCAAACAGGAACCGGTAAAACGGCAGCCTTTCTTATTCCAATTCTTCAAAAACTAGACGGAAAAACAAAACCAGGCATTAAATGCTTGATTCTGGTACCTACACGTGAATTAGCGCAACAAATTGAGGTTAACCTTACCGGATTAGGTTACTTCACTTCTGTATCATCGCAAGCCGTATATGGTGGTAATCAAGGAGATCTTTTTTCAGAACAAAAAAACTCTATTACCAGTGGGGTAGATATCATTATAGCCACTCCGGGACGTTTTTTACAGCATTTAAACTTAGGTTATGTAAAACTAGACCAAGTAGAAATGTTGGTATTGGATGAGGCGGATCGTATGCTTGATATGGGGTTTGTAGGAGACATTATGAAAATTAGTGAGCTCTTACCCAAAAGCAAACAAACCTTATTTTTCTCAGCCACTATGGATGGAAAAATTAAGCAACTTGCTTCCAAACTATTAAAGGAACCTAACGAAATAAACTTGGCCATTGCTAAACCTGCTGAGGGTATTAACCAAATGGCTTTTATGGTTTATGATGAGTTTAAAATTCCGTTACTCGAACACTACTTGACCAACCAAGAGGTGAAAAACATGATTGTTTTTGCTTCACGTAAATCACAGGTAGATGAAGTTACACGTAGATTAGATCGTAAAGGTTTTTCGGTAGTTTCTATGCATAGTGATCGTACGCAAGATGAGCGTAACGAAGCCATTCGATTATTTAAAGCCGGAAAATATACCATTTTAGTGGCTACAGATATTGTTTCTCGTGGAATTGATATTGATGATTTGAGTCACGTGGTTAATTATGATATTCCGAATGAAGCTGCAGATTATGTTCACCGTATTGGTAGAACAGCTAGAGCGGGTAAAAACGGTGCGGGCGTTTCTTTTATCAATGTAGATGACCAAGTAAAATGGAGCTACATTGAGAAACTGATTGAACGCGAAATTGATAAGTACCTTACTCCCGAAGAAATTGGAGGAAGTCCGACTTACAATCCAGAGGCGAACAAATCTTACGGAGGTAAAAAGAAATACAACAACCGTAGAAAGAACAACAATCACAGAGGCAAAAAAGGCGGGTCGAATAACCGAAATAAAGGAAACCATTCGAACAACCGAAATCGCTCTAAACCCAATAATAAAAAGTCGGAATAGATTTTTGAGTTAATATTTGTGTTTTGAAGTTTAGCGAGTGACCTTTGTCATCGCAAAATCAAAACCAAATGGAGTTCGAAACATTTACATTATCCAATGGAATTCAGGTAATTCACCAAGAAAAAAGTGGTGAAGCTGCCCACTTTGGCTTATTTGTAAATGTAGGTAGCCGTGATGAAAATGAGTCAGAAACCGGCTTGGCGCACATGCTCGAACATTGCATGTTTAAGGGAACCACCAACAGAAAGGCATTTCATGTCCTAAATAGATTAGACAATATTGGTGGCGAATTGAATGCCTATACAACCAAAGAAGAAACCACCATTCATTCGTCTTTTTTGAAGCAGTATTATGAAAGAGCTATTGAACTTACTTTTGATATTGCGTTCAATCCCACCTTTCCTGATAAAGAAATCACCCGCGAAAAGCTCATCATTTTAGATGAGTTTTATGCCTACAAAGAAAACCCATCCGATCAAATTTTTGAGGATTTTGACGAAATTGTATTCCCTAAACATGCCTTAGGAAGAACCATTTTAGGAGAGCCCAAGCATGTAAAGAAAGCGAAAAGAAAAGACTTAGTAAAGTTTCACTCCGACTATTACCATCCAGATAATATGGTGTTAGCTTCTGTAGGGAATGTTACCACCAAGCAACTCAAAAAATGGTTGGAGAAACATTTACCCCAAAAAAGTTATTCGGGTAAAAAAGTAGAACGTGTAGCGCCAATTCTTTACACACCTCAACAAATTATTGAAAAAAAGCAAGTCCACCAAGCGCACATAATCATTGGTAATCAAGCTTACGCATATAGTCATCCTAAAAAGCGGGCCTTAATTCTTCTAAATAATATTTTGGGAGGACCATCTTTAAATAACAGGTTAAATCTAAACATCAGTGAAAAACATGGTTTTGCCTATCATTTAGAATCTAGTTACTCTGGTTTTTCGGATAGTGGAGAGTTTTCAATTTATATGGGCACAGATAGCTCTACACTAGATAAAAGCATTAGTTTAATTCATAAAGAATTGGATAAACTTAAAAATCAAAAACTTGGAACAGTTCAATTAACGCAAGCCAAACAACAAATAAAAGGACAGATTGCTTTAGGACATGAAAGTGGACTAAATATCATGTTGGCACTGGGTAAAAGTCTTCTCACATACGGTAAGGTAGATTTGATGGAAGATATTTATCGTGAGATTGATGAAATTAGTGATATAGAACTCTTGGATGTGGCAAATGAAATTTTTGATAGTAGCCAACTGAGCTCCTTAATTTACGTTCCTAAAAAATAAACGCATGAATTTTCTAGATCCCAAATTAGATGAATATGTAGTACAGCATTCTGAAAATGAATCAGATGAATTAAAAGAATTAAATAGAAGAACCTGGATCGAAATATTAAACCCACGAATGATTGCCGGTCATTTTCAAGGGCGCGTTCTCAGTATGTTAAGTCATATGATTCAACCCAAAAACATTTTGGAGATAGGAACATTTACGGGATATTCTGCCATATGTTGGGCAGAAGGACTTCAAGATGACGGAAGCATTCACACCATTGACATTAATGAAGAATTAGAAGAAATGGCTCGTGAGTATGTGGAGAAAACCGGACATCAAGGGAAAGTTAATTTTCATATTGGAAATGCCCTAGATATTATTCCAACCCTGGAACATCAATGGGATATCGTTTTTCTGGATGCGGATAAATCAAACTATACCAATTACTACCATCAGGTTTTTGACCGTGTAAAACCCGGAGGATATATCATTGCCGATAATGTACTTTGGAACGGTAAAGTAATTGATGAAAAGACATTTAGTGAAATAGACACCAAAGCCATTTTAGAATTCAATGAAATGGTCCAAAATGACAATCGGGTGCAAAATGTTTTATTTCCTATCCGGGACGGTTTAATGGTGGCTAGAAAATTATAATTGCTTAGATCTAACTTTTACCAAGTTATCTATGCAATACCAAGATTTATTGCAATTTTAACCTTTAACATGAGGCAATAAAACGAAATGTAATTATGTTTGCGCCTAGGCATATTTTTGGAGCTGAGTGACTCTAAAATGAAGCCCTTTATCACACCATGTTAAGAAAAATTTATTATTCAATTCCAAGTTCTTGGAGATTTTGGGTACGCAGACTCGTATTCCTCCCGGAAGATTTACTTTCAAAAAAATCTAATTTAATGCCTCCTAAAGGCCTAATTTATACGGGCAGAGGAGATTTTATTGGACAAGGAAATGCGTACTTGGAAATGTTTAAAAAACATGGACAGCTAAAACCTAATGCCAACTTCTTGGATATCGGAAGTGGAATTGGACGCGTGGCTATTCCTCTAACCAATTATTTAGAAAGTCATGCGAAATATCAAGGTTTTGATGTGATTGAACTAGGGGTAACCTGGTGTCAAAATAACATCACTAGAAAGTTTGATAACTTTACTTTTAAGTACGTCCCTTTGTTAAATGATTTATATCGTGATACTGGAGCCGATGCAGCTACTTATAAATTTGAGTATCCAGAAAACCATTTTGACTTTGCATGTTCCGTTTCCGTTTTCACACATATGGTACCTAAAGAAGTGGCCAATTACTTTGATGAACTAGAAAAAGTAATGAAACCGGAGGGCAAAATATTTGCAACCTTTTTTATCATTAATGAAGAAAACTCTAGGTTTATGAAGGCCAATTCAGGTTTTAACTTCAATCATAAATTAGATGGTTATTATTTAATGGACGCCAACGTTAAAGGTGCTAATGTGGCCTTTGATGAACAGTATTTATTGAGAGAAATCATTAAAACAGATCGGTTCAAAGTTACCGCTAAAAGTTACGGACATTGGTGTGGTAGAGACAAAGAAGATAGCTGGGATTTTCAAGATGTGTACATCATTGAAAAAATCTAAATTTTCTTTTCAGGAATAAAACCCATCGCTCTTTCGGTCATTGCTGTAATGGTGAGGCTAGGATTGACGCCTGGATTTGCTGATACGGCACTTCCGTCACATACCATCAAATTCTCATACCCAAATACCTCATGTCTGGCGTTAATTACACCCTCATTAATATTCTTTCCAATAACACAGCCTCCCAAAATGTGTGCAGTGGTGGGTATTCCAAAAAGTGTTTCTGTTAGCACCACCATAGGCTTTCCATCCACCTCCTTTGCATATTGATTGGCATAAGTAACGGCTTCTGGAATAAAGGCTGCCGGTTTTTCTCCTCCCTTAACTTCCGAGTTCATTCCAAACCAACTACTCTTAAGACTCAAAGTACTGTCTAAAGTTTGCATAAAAAGAAGAACCGAAGAGCGTTGTGCAAACTTTCCTTTGGTTAATACCTTTGCATACGTTACCGGACTCTTTATCAACTCCCCAAATGTCTTCACTAAACGGTGAATCACATTTTTTCCGGGAGCAAGAGGCAACATTAGGGCTCTCCAAAACCCAGAACCTTTTCCATATCGCACCGGTTCTAAATGACTATTTTCATCGGTATGTAGAATAGAACCAATGGCTACCCCTTCCGTAAAATCTCTTTTAGAATGAGAAGATACAATACCAATTAAGCTTTCATTATTGGTTCGCACCATTTCCCCTAATTTAACTGATAACTTAGGCAGGGTTCTTTCTTTGAGTTTGAGCAACAACTTTACGGTTCCCATAACTCCTCCGGACAAAATCACTTTTTTTGCCTGAAAGGTTTGTTTCTTTTTAAGGATTCCAGTTGACGACTGAATATCTAATACATAGCCATTTTCTCCTCTTTCTCCTAATGGGCGAATTAGGGTCACTTCGCGCTCTGGAAGCACTTCTGCACCATTCTTTTCGGCCAAAAATAGGTAGTTTTTATCTAAAGTGTTTTTGGCATTAAAGCGGCAGCCCGTCATACAAGCTCCGCAATAATTACAACCGGTACGTTTGGGCCCCTCTCCCTCAAAATAAGGATCCTCTACTTCCTGGTTTGGTTTTCCAAAAAAAACGGCTACATCTGTAGGAGCAAACTCCTCTTCCAGCCCATTAATTTTGGCAATAGATTTTAATATTTTATCAGAGGTTCCTAGTACCGGATTTTGGTTCGCGCCTAACATTCGTTTTGCTTCGGCATAGTGGGGTTTTAAATCCTCTTCCCAATTGGCTAAACCCTTCCAACTACCTGAGTTAAAAAATGCCGACTTGGGTACCGGAAGCGTATTCGCATACACTAAGGACCCACCTCCCACTCCAACACCAGAAAGAACACCCACATGCTTTAGAAAAGTGATTTTGAAAATACCAAAGAAACGCATTTCCGGCATCCACAACCATTTGCGTAGATTCCAATTAGTTTTAGGGAATTCAGAAGCTTTAAATCGTTTTCCTTTTTCAATTACCAATACGTTATATCCTTTTTGCGAGAGTCGATAGGCGGATACAGATCCGCCAAAACCGCTGCCAACAATGATATAGTCATAGGTTGTACTCAAAATTACAATTGGTCTATCCTATTGGTTTTGCTGCGCAATAAAAAATCTAAAGTTACCAGCGCTGCCATGGATTCTACAATTGGAATAGCTCTTGGAACTACACAGGGATCATGACGACCTTTAGCCGCTAATTTCACCTCATCACCTTCGGTAGAAACGGTGCTTTGTTCTTTAGAAATGGTGGCAACGGGTTTAAATGCAACATTGCAACGCACCTCAGCGCCATTGGTAATTCCTCCTTGAATTCCACCAGAATTATTGGTAGCCGTAACTACTTTTCCCTCTTCCATGCCAAAGTGATCATTTTGTTCACTTCCGTATTCAGTACATCCTTGAAATCCACTACCAATTTCAAATCCCTTCACGGCATTAATGCTCATCATGGCATGGGCTAAAACGGCACTAAACTTATCAAAAACGGGTTCTCCTAATCCAGGATTTAATCCAGAAATAACACATTGTACCACCCCGCCTAAAGAATCACCTTTTTGACTGGCTTCCAATATGGCAGATTCCATCTGTTTAGCAGCAGTTTCATCTGGGCAACGCACTAGGTTATTTTCGGCTTTATGTATATTCTCAAAAGCTATTTCATCTGGTACCGTGATCTTACCTACGCCTTTCACAAATGCGGCTATTTGAATACTCTTTAAGTACAGTATTTGCTTGGCAATAGCTCCTGCAACCACTCTGCATGCTGTTTCTCTTGCAGAAGACCTTCCTCCTCCACGGTAATCTCGAAACCCGTATTTGGAGTCGTACACAAAATCAGCGTGTGAAGGTCGGTAGCTCTTTTTTATTTCTGAATAATCCGTAGATCGCTGATCCTTGTTAGCAATATAAAAGCCAATCGGGGTTCCTGTCGTCTTTCCTTCAAAAATACCCGAATGAAAAACTACTTGATCATCTTCCTTTCTGGCAGTAGTAATTTTGGACTGTCCCGGTTTTCTGCGATCCAACTCCTTTTGAATGGCATCGATCTCTATATGCAGGCCAGCCGGACATCCTTCAATAATTCCACCAATCGCAACCCCATGGCTTTCACCATACGAAGTCAATTTAAATATATGCCCGAAGGAATTACCCATTATTAATTTCTTCCGGGAAATCCGCTTTCTTGGTCAGCCGCGTTTTCGTTGGCTTTAATGTCATCTACCATATACTTGGTTTCTCCTAACCATGGAAAAACGAAGTATTTTTCTTTGTAAAATAATTGAACATCATGCCCAGTAAGTTCTTCCATTCGCTGTACCAATTCAGGATCTTTAGGAATAGAAAACTCAAACGATTCATCTAATGTTCCTTTTTTAACGGCTCCAAATGCATTTACATTAAGTTGCCCTTCATAGGTTTTGAAAATGGTTCCTCGCTTACTAATTTTAATCAAGGTTCCTGCTCGAACACCTTCACTATACGTTCCAAAATAAAAAAACGCCATCACAGCCAATAAGATGGCTACTAAAATAATAACTACTTTATTCATATATTAGGTTTTATTAAGATCTAGGCTTCTTCCTCCCAAATCATGGCTAAGTTAATAATTGTTTGCACAGCTTTTTGCATGTCTTGCACACTTACCCATTCTTTTTTAGAATGAAAGGCGTGCTCACCGGCAAAAATATTTGGACAAGGAAGTCCCATAAAAGATAACCTTGACCCATCTGTACCCCCGCGAATAGAACCTCGCTTAACCGGAATATCTGCTCTTAAAATGGCTTTTACCGCATTATCAGCAACCTCTGGATGTTGATCCAGTACATTCTTCATATTACGATACTGCTCTGTTATGGTAAACTTGTAAGTAGATTCCGGATAATTATGCATTACATTTTTTACAATATTCTCTAATTCAGATTCAAACATCATTAGTTCTGCATCCTTAAACGAACGAATAATAAAAGTCAGCTTAGCACCCTCAGAAGTAGAATTACATTCCAATGGATGAATAAAACCATCTCTATCCGAAGTAGACTCTGGTGACAATCTATCCTTTGGCAGGTTGGCCAAAATATCACCTGCAATTTTCACCCCATTTTCCATCTTTCCCATGGCAAATCCAGGATGCGCACTCACTCCGGTAATTTCAATTTCAACGCCATCTGCCGAAAAGGTTTCATCCTCGATAGACCCTAAAGTTTCACCATCTATGGTATAACCAAAGTCCGCACCCAGTTTTTTAATATCCACTTTGTCGGCACCTCTACCAATTTCTTCGTCTGGAGTAAACAGGATTCTTAATTCTGCGTGTTTTACCTCCGGGTTTTGGGTAAAATAATACATGGCATCCATGATCTCTGCAACTCCTGCTTTATTATCGGCTCCTAGAAGTGTTAAACCTGAGGCGGTAATAATATCGTTACCAAACTGAGCATTTAAATCTTTATGCTCCGAAGCTTTAATCACCACCGAATTATCATCCGGTAATACCAAATCAGCCCCTTGATAGTTTCTATGAATAATAGGTTTTACATCTTTTCCAGGTGCGTCAGGAGAGGTATCCATATGCGAACAAAAGCAAATAGTGGGTACATTATCCTTGTCTGTATTTGCAGGAAGTGTGGCATAAACGTATCCCCACTCATCCACAGCGGCATCAGCAATCCCCATATCTTGCAATTCGGCCACTAATACTTTAGCTAAATCTTTTTGCTTCATGGTAGAAGGAATGGTGGCACTATGTACATCACTTTGGGTATCAATTTGAACATACTTCAAAAATCGGTCAACCACGGTATAATCAATATTCATCTAATTCTTTATTTAAATTATGGGTGTGTGTAAGTTTATAGGGACATTAACCCTTCAATTTTTTCTGCCATACGGTAGGTGGCAATAACCGACTCTGCACTTGGCATTCTATCTTTCCCGGTAACACTAAGGTATTTACCCGTTTTAGATTCCTTAAAAGACACGGCAGCCGTAGGAGAAAACAGTTCTTCAGCAAGTGCTACACTTCTGGAATTATTAGGAATTATGAACTTAAACATATAGGTACTCGGAAACTTATGATGCTCCTCTAGTTTCGTCTCTAAATTCTTGTAAAATGCTTCCTTGTCGCTCATGTTTGATTGATTTGATACAAAAGTAGTGTTTACGCCATTTTATAGATTCAGATTTACATTTTTTAATCAACAGAAACCAAAGAATTCTATCTAGTACCTAGTTGTATGAACTAACCTACCTTTGCTGCAAATTTTATCACGTGAAGTTTTCAGATTTAAACATCAACAATACACTATTAAATGCCATTGAAGAAGTAGGCCATAAAACCCCTACTCCTATTCAAGAACAAGCCTTTCCGGTAGTGATGTCGGGTAAAGATATGATTGGTATTGCCCAAACAGGAACCGGTAAAACATGGGCGTATTTATTGCCCTTGATTCGTTTATGGAAATATACCAAAAGCATGCACCCTACCATTTTAGTTTTGGTGCCTACGCGTGAGTTGGTGCTTCAAGTGGTGGAAGAAGCAGAGAAATTAACCGAGTATTCCAACCTTCGAGTAGGAGGATTTTACGGAGGTACCAACATCAACACCCAAAAGCAATTGGCTTTTCAAGGGTTAGATTTAGTAGTTTCTACTCCGGGTCGGTTATATGACCTAGGTTTTTCAGGTGCTTTGAAGTTAAAAGGCATTAAAAAACTGGTTATTGATGAAGTGGATGAAATGATGAACTTGGGTTTCCGTACTCAATTGACCAATATTTTTGAGCTTTTGCCAGAAAAACGTCAAAACATCATGTTTTCTGCTACGATGAATTCGGAGGTTGAAAAACTGATTCATGGAAAATTTATTGAGCCAGTAAAAGTTCAAATTGCGCCTACCGGAACACCATTAAAGAAAATTGATCAAAAAGCGTATTCCATTCCAAACTTCAACTCGAAGGTGAACTTGTTATACCACTTCATTCAAAATGATGAAACGTTTACCAAGGTTTTAGTTTTCGTAAAAAACAAACGTTTGGCCGATCGTCTTTTTGAACGTGTTGAAATGGAATTCCCGGGATTGAGTAGAGTAATTCACTCTAATAAAATGCAGAATTACCGTATTCGTTCGGTAAAAGCATTTCAAGAAGGCACGTGTAATCTGTTGATTGCAACTGATATTATTGCGCGGGGAATTGATGTGGATGGCGTTACTCACGTAGTAAACTTTGATTTACCCGAACATCCAGAAAACTACATGCACCGAATAGGTAGAACAGGTAGAGCGGAATTAAGTGGTACGGCTATTTCTTTTGTTTCAGAAACAGAATTGGGTCTTCTTCATAACATTGAAGGACTAATGAAACAAAAGGTTTCTCAGTTTATCCTTCCAGAAGGAATCAAAATAAGTGAGGATTTGATTAAGGAAGAGATGCCTGACAACCTAGACCGTTCTTACGTTAAGGGTTCCAAAAAGTCAGAATTAGCACCAGGGTTTCATGAAAAGAAAGCCAAAAACATGAAGACTAATCAAGGAGGATCTTACCGAGCTAAAATCAAATCTAAGTACAAGAAACCTAAGACAAGAGGTCAGAAAAGAAAGTAAATTCTATTCCCATTCATGACATGTTCATGAGACTGAAATTTATTAATGCCTACTACTTTGTGTTATTTTAGTGCAGATAAAAAAGCAATAAAATGATCAAAAAAATTGGTATTGGAATTCTGGCATTATTCGTTTTTGTTATAGTATTCTATTTTTGGGGTAGCGCTCCAGCTCACCTATCAGATGAATATCAAGAAACAATTGAAATTACCGATTTTAATGCACCTGAGCCAAAAGACACTCTTTCCATTGTCACTTTTAATGTGGGTTACTTGTCAGGAATGACCAACAACCGTGCAGTTGATCGAAACATAGACCTGTTCCGTAATCATTTTCAGCAAAGTTTGAAGGTCTTAAAATCCATATCTCCTGATTTTATAGCATTCCAAGAAATTGACTTTAAATCCGATAGAAGTTACCAAATAGATCAATTAGCAGAATACCAATTCGAAATGAGGTTTCCGATTGCTGCGAAAGCCGTGAACTGGGACAAAACCTATGTACCTTTCCCGTATTGGCCCGTGAGTCAGCAATTTGGAGCTATTTATTCGGGACAGGCTGTGCTCTCTAATTATCCGGTAATTGGAATGGATGTAATTCCGCTGGTAAAACCCCAAGACAACCCTTTTTACTACAATGCATTTTACTTGGACCGACTTATTCAAGTAGCTAAAATCAAAGTAGGAAAAATAGAAATGGTCCTAATCAACTTGCATTTAGAAGCGTTTCATGCCAACACCAGAGATGCCCAAATAAAAACAGTTTTAGCTGAAGTCCACAAATACGTAGAAAATCACCCTGTTTTACTCGTAGGTGATTTTAATAGTACTCCTCCTGGAGCTTCGTTTCCCTATCAAGATGATCATGTGATTGAAACTTTATTATCTGACTTTCAATTAGAAATGGCCATAGGAATGGAAGAAAATAAAAACAACGAATCTGCCAATTTCACTTTCCCTTCCGATTCAGCCGATAGAAGACTAGATTACATCTTTTATAATCCTAAATTTGTGCAAATAATTGAGGCCCGAGTGGTACACGAGAGTAGACAAGTCTCAGACCATTTGCCGGTTTACATGAAATTTGCATTACGCTAAAACGGATTTTTACCATCAAAAAAATTGCCATCATAGGAGGCGGTTCAGCGAGTTTAATTACTGCTGAATTGTTAAGTCATCATTTAAATGTAACCATTTATGAAAAGGGCAAAACCATCGGCCGTAAATACTTAGTTGCGGGTAAAGGTGGTTTCAACTTGGCGCATGAATTAGATCACGATTCGCTTTACAAAAAATATACTCCACAAGAATTTCTAAAAAATGCCATTCAAAATTTCGGAGTACAGGAATTACGAAATTGGTATCAAACCATCGGCATAGAAACCTTTGTGGGTTCTAGCGGCAGAATATTCCCCAAAGAAGGAATTAGTCCGGCAAATGTATTAAGAACCATTAAAGCCCGACTAAAAGACCAAAGCGTTGAAATTAGTACGCAACATGAATTTGTTGGGTTTAATAAAGAGCAGAAACCGATAATTCGAAACGCTGAAAAGGAATTTGTTCCTTCAGCAGACTATTACCTTTTTAGTTTGGGAGGAGGTTCTTGGAAGGTCACTGGGGCAAATTCTGATTGGCTAAACCACTTTGAAGCCATTGGTGTTTCTATACAACCTTTCCAAGCTTCTAATTGTGGTTTGAATATTTCCTGGCCTACTGGCATTAGTAATTTCCATACTGGAAAACCTCTAAAGAACATCACCATTTGCCATTCTGGCCAATCCATAAAAGGAGAAGCCGTGATTTCTAGTTATGGGCTAGAGGGGAATGCTATTTATCCCGTTTCCGCATGGGCACGTGAAAGTTTACAAAAGCAAATTTCTAGTACCATTAGTATAGATTTCAAACCTCAATTAACGGAAGCAGCTATTTACGAAAAGATTAAGAGTGTCAAACCAAAGAACTTTTCAAAGGCCTTAAAATTGGATGCTCAGACTTCCAGTATCATAAAACACTTCACCACGAAAGAACAGTTTTTAAATCAGGGGGAATTCGCCAAAGCCATTAAGAAAATTGAAATCCCAATAGATTCCTTGCGCCCCATCGAAGAAGCTATTTCTACCGTGGGTGGGATTGGTATAGATAATTTGAACGCAGATTTTTCGATAAAAAAACACCCCCATCTATTTTGCATAGGCGAAATGGTGAATTGGGACGCCCCAACTGGAGGATTCTTACTTCAAGGCTGTTTTTCAATGGGTGCTTGGGCAGCTAAAGAATTGGCAGGCAATAAAAAAGCCGATTAACTTTCATCAATCGGCTATTCATCTTTTTGAAAACTTCTAAGGAACTACCCCAGTAAGTTTTACCTCATTTCCGGCTCTTAAAACTGTCACATAAAATACCTCATTCGATTTTAATCCGGCTAAATAATCCTCAATTGCTTTTAAATCCATTTTTGGTTCTACCACTATTTCACCTATTTTGATAATGATATCTCCACCTAAAAGAAACTCCTGTCCTTCAATTTTACTTTTGTAAATTCCCGGACGTAGTCCACTTAGCGCGGCTGGAGAACCCGCTGCCACTTTTTTCACCAATAAACCCATTTCTTGCGGTAAATTAAAAATATTCCGCAATTCTCCTCCTATAACCTCAAATTCAGCTCCATACCAAAAAGGTTGCTCTCCTTCCAAATGAAGTTTACAGATGTCACTAGTTACCACAAATCCAATACCATCAAAACCACCACTTTGACTGAGTATAGAGCTAACTACTCCAATTACTTCTCCTTTTGTATTGAACATGGGGCCACCCGAATTACCGTGGTTTATGGAAGCGTCAGTTTGAAAATACTCAGACTTTGAGAATGCGTATTGATTTCCCTTTTCATCCAATCTACCGCTAATATAACCTACCGAAAGAGATCTTTCCAGACCAAATGGAGCGCCAATAATGAAAATTTTATCCCCAATATTTACCTCTGACGAAGGTGCCACTTTAGCCACTTTAAACTTTTTAGGCATCCATAACAAACGAATTAAAGCTACATCAGCAGTGGCATTGGTAGTAATTACTTTAGCCGGTATTTGCTCTCCCGATGCAAAGTGCACCACCACTTCCTCTGCTAATAAAACAACATGCGCAGCCGTCCAAATATCTCCCTTTTCATTAATTAAAACTCCTGAGCCTAGGCCCTCAGACGAAACCATACTAACTCCCCTGGAGTTATTACTTGCTCTTGCATGATGTTCTTTAACCATAATGGTTACCACAGAAGGCGACATATTTTCATAAAGAGTGGCAAAATCTTGAGCCATACCTGATACGGCAGCTATCAAAAACAACGCAATAAGTGTAAAAGTTCTTTTCATATTATTCAATTTTTAATGTTGTTCAAAAATAACCTATCTGAAACTCTAAACCTTTTATATAATAAAAGGATTCTGTTCCCCTAAGTATTATTACTTCGGTATTACTTATTTCAAAAACCGTTTGGCTCTTAGCTTATCTGTTCTAATAAAAATGACTTCCTCGTCATCATAATTAAAATAAAAATAATCATATTCGGCAAGGTCCTTTTCCTTTTTCGTACTAGATTTCACTTCTAATAACTCTTGGTATCCTTTTCCTCCCGGTACATTTGCCATATAAAAGGTATTATTACTACCTCTTACATACGAATACGTTTTACTGGTATGTAATTCTCCATTTTCACTATCATAAAAAAAGGATTGAATTGTTTCAGCCCAAGGTTGTACAAAGTAAAACCCCAAAAGTTGTTCGTTATATACCGTAAAATCCATCCAAAATTTGTTGGAGTTTAAAAGTCCTATTTTCACATCGTCTAAAATAAATTGTTGGGTTTGTTTCCAACGAAGATCACCATTCAAATCGAAACACAATAATTCTACTCCCTTTTCATCTTCACTAACTAAATCAAAGTACATTAGTTTATTGGTTTCATCTAGAAAATAATAATAGGAATAGCTCACTTCTCTACTTCTTATATCATGAATATTATGACCAATTTTAATCTCAGAACTTAAGGTGCTAATTTTACTTTCCCCCTCATAATTAAGTACCAGCATTTCGGTTTGAACACCTTTCGTTTTTCTTGTGGCCTTTTCTGTATATTGAACCACAAAACAGGCGGTATCTCCAAAGCCACCAGCTATCTCCCAATAGCGGTATTCATAATTTTCGTAATTAGGTGCTGGAATTATTACCTCTTTGCTTTCCACTGTTAAATCCTGTGAAAACCTAAACCATGTTAATGTTTCATCTTCGCGACCTTTATGTATTCCCTTTTTTGAACGGCATAATACGTTAAGATGGTCATCACCAGTATATAAATATATCGGTAGAAGATTCCTTATCCTCTACGGCTTTAATTCTATCTGTGACGTTACCTTCTTCATCTATCGCAGCAAGGTAAAGGTCTTTGTATTCAAATTCTCGATATACGGAATTGTGGGTCATATCATGATCCAAAATAAAAACAGTACTGTTATCCCGGGTTGGCATGGCTGTATAACTTTTCGCTAATTGATGGTAATCAGTTTCAACAACAGAAGTCCATTCCACTTCAAAATCTGAATTAAACCTAGAAACGCTTATATTATCATAAAATCCTTTGGACCCTTCAGTCGTTCCGATTACATAACCAGTTTTGTTATTATTATAAAACACTTTTGCATCTTCTAGGTCGGACAACACAATCATTTCTGATTGTGAAAAACCCGAGAAAAAGGCCATTATTAATGTGAAAATAGTTAAGGTAAATTTCATGCGAATTATATTTTGATTAAAAAAAGTTAGGCTACAAGTCTAACTCATAGAAACTACCTATCCAAGCTTCCCTGCAATAAATCCAGTGGTCCAAGCGGCTTGAAAATTAAAGCCTCCAGTCACCCCATCAATGTCCATAAACTCACCTGCAAAATAAAGGCTTGGAGTTATTTTACTCTCCATGGTTTTAGGGTTAATGTCAGCTAGTGAAATCCCTCCGCAAGTCACGAACTCCTCTTTAAAAGTGGTTTTTTTGGTAATTTCGTACACATCATTACTCACCTTATTGACTATTCGGTTTTTACTCTTTTTATCTAAAGAGTTCCAAGTACCAGATTCATCAATTTCCAATATGCTTAACATATGCATCCATAATCTATTCGGGATATCGAATGGATTCTTGTTACGTATTTTCTTTCCGTTATCTTCTACAAATTGATTGAGTTCAGAGCGCACTTCATCTTCTTTGGTGTTCCCTAACCAATTTACTTGAATTTTGAATTGATAGTTTCTATCTGCCAGTTCTCTTGCCGCTAGCGATGAAAGCTTCAAAATAGCCGGACCACTCATTCCCCAATGCGTAATGAGCAAGGGACCGGTATTTTGCAATTTAGTTCCTTGAATCTTTACCAACGCATTTGGGCTAACCGTACCCATAAGTTCGGTAATCTTATTGGTAATGTTAAAGGTGAATAAAGAAGGTACTGGACTCTTAATGGTATGCCCTAAATTGGCAAACAGCTCAAATTTCTTTAAGGTACTTTGACCTCCAAGGGCTAGAATAACGGCATCAAAACTTTCTATGGTATCATCAGAGAAAGTCAAGTCTAAACCCGATTCATTTTCTTGAATACCGGTCATGGCTTTTCCTTTGATAATGGAAATACCCATAGATTGAGCTTCCTTTAAAAAAGTATCAATAATGGTTTGCGAGTCATTAGTTACTGGAAACATCCGGTTATCACTTTCTACCTTTAATTCTACTCCCCTTTCTTCAAACCAAGCAATAGTGTCTTTTACCGAAAACTGAGAGAACTGTCTCTTATACACATCTGACGCTGCCGACGATCTACTCTGTGTAGATC
>CAJXPI010000022.1 GCA_913057875.1 uncultured Flavobacteriales bacterium | reverse complement strand
AAAAGTTACTGGAGAGGATGCTAAATCGGACATTGTTTTTGAAAAACATCGAAATTTAAGCTTTCAATCCAATATCACCGATTTTTCAACAGTTCTGGAATTTAATTTTTTGGAATTTAAACCTTATTCTCCCCAAAGCTTTTTTCAAAATGCGGATGTTTTCACGCCACATTTGTTTTTAGGTATTTCTTTATTTAGATTTAATCCAAAGGCATATTTAGCGGGTAACCTATATGACTTAGCGCCATTGCAAACAGAAGGGGTGAGTTACTCAAAAGTTTCCGTTGCATTTCCTATTGGTTTTGGGTTTAAATTTAGATTAAACGACCGGTTGTTGTTAGATGTGACTGCTGAGTATAGAATTACTGCCACCGATTATTTAGATGATGTGAGTACACGCTACCCTTCAGATCCTGATGTGTTGTCAAAAACCACCCGAGATTTATCAAATAAAACCATTCAAAGTCAAGGTTCTGGTGGTTCAAGCTGGGGGGCTCAAAGAGGAAATGATTTAAATAATGATTGGTTTTCGTATTTAGGTTTTACCCTATCTTATAATTTACGGAAGAACCCAACTTCTTGCCACTTTAATACAAGTAAATAGAATATATTTGCCGTCCTAATTTCGCTCCAAGAATTTTTCTAATATGGGTCAATTATTTAAGTCAGAGAAAGTTGCTATTCCTGAACACGTTGCTGTGATCATGGATGGAAACGGTCGTTGGGCAAAGCAAAAGGGCAAAGCTAGAATTTTTGGGCATAAAAACGCCCTGACAGCGGTGAGAGAAACCATCGAAGGTTCTGCTGAAATAGGAGTGAAATTTTTAACACTATATGCATTTTCATCAGAAAATTGGAATCGTCCTAAATTGGAGGTTGCTGCCCTTATGGAATTGTTAATTTCAACCATAAAGAAGGAGATTAGTACGTTAAATAAGAATGGGATTCGACTTTTAGCGATTGGGGATATCTCCGCTTTACCTAAAAAAGGGCAAAGAGAATTGGCTCATGCCATTGAGAGTACTAAGGAAAATGCCACGATGACATTAGTTTTAGCTTTAAGCTATGGCTCACGGGCAGAGATTTTGAATGCGGTTAAAAACATAGCTTCCGATGTTAAAAATGGTGAAATGTCGGAGAAAGATATTGATGAGAAAGTATTCGGACAATATCTTGCCACTCATTCTATTCCCGATCCAGATTTGTTAATAAGAACAAGTGGAGAGAGTAGGATAAGTAATTTTTTATTGTGGCAAATTGCCTATTCAGAATTGTTGTTCGTGGATAAATTTTGGCCAGATTTTAGAAAAGAAGATTTAAATGAGGCCATCGCCAACTATCAAAAAAGAGAACGTAGATTTGGAAAAACAAGTGAACAAATTTAAAGGTCTTGTAGTACTTGTTGGTATTTTGGCTGGGATCTCCTTTATGGGACTAGGTCAAATTTCTAGTGGTAATGCGTCCAATGTTGAAATAGATTATTCCTCCCCAAAGAAATATGTCCTTGGTGGTATTGCCATCACCGGAACTAAAGTCTTGGATCCGAATGCCCTGGTGCTTTTGACGGGATTGAAAGTAGGCTCTGAGATAAATGTCCCAGGTGATGCTCTTTCAGGATCGATCAAGAAACTTTGGAAACAGGGTTTGTTTTCTGACGTGCAGATTTCTGTTCAGCGTATAGTTGGGGATAAAATTTATTTGGAGTTTAGAATTGAGGAACAGCCGAGGTTATCTCGTTTTACTTTGAAGGGAGTTAGCAAGGGTGAAGCGGATAAGATTCGTGAAGATATTAACCTTTATAGAGAAAGAATTGTAAGTAACAACCTCATTGTTTCTACCAAGTCCAAAATTAGGAAGTTTTACATCGATAAGGGGTATTACCATACCCAAGTCGATATTGTTCAAAAGAATGATACTTTGTTTCCTAATCATCAAATGATGCAAATTAGAGTAACCAAAAATCATAAGGTCAAAATTGAGGATATTATTTTTCATGGAAATGAGGAGTTTTCGGATATTCAATTAGAAAGAGCCTTTAAAGAAACCAAAGAAAAGAGTAGAATAAGACCCTTGGAAGATTTGGAAGTATATTTGGTGGATATGCTCAAGGCTATTTGGCAACAAAAAAGTGATACCTTATTACCCATGACGGTTGCGCATTTTACGGAAAAGGTAAAACCTCGTATTTTTAAGAAATCAAAATTTATGGCCTCTCAATTCAAAAGTGATAAGGCTTTATTGGTTCAAAAATATAAAGAATCCGGTTTTCGAGATGTTAGAATAGTCACGGATACCATTACCTCCATGGGGAATGAAGCTCTTCAATTGGATGTGTATTTAGAAGAGGGGAATCAGTACTTCTTTAGAGATATAAAGTGGCTTGGTAATGAGAAATACTCTAGTGAAACCTTATCTGAAATTTTGGGAATATCTAAAGGTGACATTTACAATACGGCATTATTGGAGGAGCGTTTACGTATGAATCCTTCCGGATTGGATATTAGTTCGCAGTATATGGATGATGGTTATTTGTTTTTTCAGGTAACTCCAAATGAAATAAGCGTGGTAGAAGATTCCATAGATATTGAAATCAAAATTTATGAGGGAGCGCAAGCCCGAATCAATAAAATTTTTATTACAGGGAATACCAAAACTTCCGAGCATGTAATTAGAAGAGAAATTAGAACCAAACCAGGTGATTTATTTAGCCGCTCTGATATTATGAGAACCCAAAGAGAATTGTCAATTTTAGGCTTTTTGGACCCAGAGAAAATGAATGTTATTCCGAAACCAAATCCGGTTGACGGAACGGTGGATATTGAATATGTGGTGGGAGAGAAGCCATCAGATCAAATTGAGCTTTCCGGAGGATATGGAGGATATTCATTGATAGGTACATTGGGATTAACATTCAATAATTTTTCTACAAAAAACTTTTTTGACAAAAAGGCATGGAGTCCACTTCCTTCTGGTGATGGGCAACGCCTTAGTTTAAGAGGACAGACGTCAGGCCCGATTTTTAACTCCATTAACTTTTCCTTTACCGAACCTTGGCTAGGAGGAAAAAAACCTAATTCCTTTACTTTCTCAACCTATTATACGCACCAAGCTCAGGGTACCAAGACGGCTGTTGATAGTGAGTCGGGGGCTATTATAGATAATCCGTTTTATCAATCCATGGGAACTTATGGAGTAACGGTTGGTTTAGGGAAGAGGTTAAGATGGCCTGATGACCATTTCCAGTATTACCAAGCTTTAAATTATCAATATTATGCAGTGAACAATTGGCCCGCTTTTCAGGGTTTTAATAAGGGTTTTGCAAATAATATTTTTTATGAAGGTATTCTGACAAGAAGTTCTCTAGATGATTTGAATTTTCCAAAGTCTGGGTCTAAAATCACCTTATCTACCCAATTAACTCCTCCATATTCTTGGTTTAATAATAAAGATTACTCCACTTTAAGTACGGAAGAGGCTTTCAAATTTGTAGAGTATAATAAATGGAAATTTACTGCGGCCTGGTATAATAATTTCGTAGATAAATTCGTTGTGTACGCCAAAGTTGGTTTCGGTGGATTGTTTACTTATACACCTGAAGTAGGTACGGCACCATTTGAGAGGTTTTATTTAGGAGGGTCTGGTTTAACTGGTTTTCAATTGGATGCGCGTGAAGTGATTGCTTTAAGAGGTTATGATGATGTTTCTCTTTCGCCTACTTCTGGAGCACCTTTTGTAACGAAATATACTGCAGAAATCCGCTATCCGTTTTCTACCAATCCAAGTGCAATGATTTACGGGTTAGTATTTGCGGAAATGGGAAACACTTTTAATAGTTTAGAGGAGTTTAACCCTTTTAATAATTACCGTTCAACGGGTATAGGGGTTAAAGTCTTTTTACCTATGTTTGGATTGTTAGGTTTAGATTGGGGGTATAGATTGGATGATGTTCCGGGGAGACCTACCATGAAACAATCGCAAATTCACTTTTCCATTGGGGCCAACCTTGGTGAATTATAAAAACTTACAATTATGTTAAAAAACATTCTTTTCCTTATTATGCTGGTTGCGGCACCTTCTTTGTTTGCTCAGAGATATGCTTATGTGGATTCTAAATATATTTTAGAAAATATGGATGAGTATAAGGACGCTCAAACCGAATTGGATGCCATGAGTAAGAAATGGCAGGAAACAGTAGAGGCTAAAATGGCCGAATTAGATCGAATGCGAAGAGCTTTTGAAGCGGAGAAAATTCTTTTAACACTGGCTTTAAAAAAAGAACGTGAACTGGACTTAAAAACTAAGGAAACGGAAATTAGAACATATCAAAAAGATAAGTTTGGTGTAAATGGGGAGTTGTTTAAAAAACGTAAGGAATTAATTCAACCGTTGCAAGATGATATTTTTAACGCGATTAAGGAACTGGCAAAAGAACGTAGTTATGCCATGATTTTAGATAAGGGTGTTAATTCCAATATTTTATTCTCTGACCCAAAGTATGATAAAAGTGATGTCATCCTCAAAAAATTAGGATATTCGGGTAGTGATAAATAATATTGCAGCCCTTAAAAATAGATTTAAATAGAAATATAATTAGACATAAGATGAAAAAATTATTAGTAGCTCTAGCCTTAGTTGTAGGAATGTCATTTGCTTCGGTAGCGCAAAGTTCAAAAATTGGACATATTAATTCTCAAGAATTAATGACTTTAATGCCTGAAGCAGCAACAATTAGAACGGAATTAGAAGCACATGCGGCTAAACTGGAAACTCAAATGACCACTATGCAAAGTGAGTATCAAGCTTTAGTTCGTGATTACCAAACAAACGAAGCGGCATGGTCAGATTTGATTAAGGAGTCAAAGGCGAAAGAAATTGGTGATTTAGAAGGAAGAATTCAATCTTTCTCCCAGTCTGCCCAGCAAGATCTATCAGCTAAAGAACAAGCCTTAATTGAACCGGTTATTAAAAAAGCTCAAGAAGCAATTGATGCAGTTGCAAAAGCAAATGGATATGATTATGTTTTTGATACAAGTACTGGTGCCGTATTGGTCTTCCCTGAAGGAGATAACATGTTGTCGCTGGTTAAAAAGCATTTAGGTATTATCTAAAAAAAACTTTAAGCATCCAATCGGATGCTTTTTTTTTATGTCTAATTCTGGTACGATAGGTTTTTTTGATAGTGGAGTAGGAGGTCTTACTATTTGGAATGAGGTGAACAAACTTTTGCCTTTAGAGAATACCATTTACTTAGCAGATAGCATCAATGCCCCATATGGAGAAAAAAACCAGGAGGAGATTCTAAAACTATGTATTCAAAACGTAGATTTTCTAATCGAACGGAATGCTAAAATGATTGTTGTAGCATGTAATACGGCCACCACTCAAGCGATAGATAAGTTGCGTGACTTATATGCGATCCCATTTATCGGAATAGAGCCAGCTATTAAGCCTGCCGCCTTAAAATCAAAAACGAAGTGTATTGGAGTGTTGGCCACCAATGGAACCATAGAGAGTGTACACTTTAATAGAACAAAAGAACATTTCTCCAATGATGTAAAGGTGGTTACTCAGGTGGGAGAGGGTTTGGTTAGAGCCATTGAGGGAGGTTTGTTAAATTCGTTGGAGTTGAATGGCATTTTAAAGGAACATTTGGAAATCCTTTGTAAGGAACCAATTGATCATTTGGTTTTGGGATGTACCCACTATCCTTTATTAATACCAATGATTGAAAAAAATATTGAAGGAAACATTTCCATTGTAGATCCAGGGCCATCTGTAGCGAAACAAACGGAGCGAGTAATAAACGCAAACTATTTGACAAATAGTGATCCTGAATTACCTGCACATAAAATGTATTCTACAGGCCGAATAGATGTATTAAAATCAATAGTAGAGAGCTTTTCTTTATCTACAGCTAATCAAGTATCTTACTCTTCTTTGTACCAACCGGAATAAAAAAGGTAGTTTTTGGCAATGCGTTCAATTTGACCTTTTAATAGTTCTTCGCTTAAGTCTTTTACTTTTTTAGCGGGAACCCCAGCCCAAACTGCACCACCTTCAATATGAGTTCCTTCTAATACTACAGACCCTGCAGCAATTATGACATTACTTTCTATAATTACGCCATCCATAACAATGGCTCCCATCCCTACCAAAACGTTGGGTTTTATTTCGCAACCGTGAATAAGGGTATTATGACCAATGGAAACATTGTCGCCAATTACGGTAGGATGTTTTTCATAGGTGCAGTGTACAACTGCACCATCTTGAATATTTACCCTATTCCCAATACGAATTGAATTCACATCTCCACGAACCACAGCATTAAACCAAATGCTACAATCGTTTCCAGTAATTACATCGCCAATTACAGTGGCGTTTTCAGATAGATAAATATTTCCCCCAAATTGAGGAGTTTTTTTGCGAATAGTTTTAATCAATGCCATAATGTGGAGTTTGGAGACAAATATAATCCCACTTTAATTTTATTAGGGATAAACAAATTTTAATATTCTTTGTAGGATTATTGCTCTAAATTTGCATTCAAATTTTAAGAATGAAAGTACCAGTTACCATATATGCAGAAATGACCCCCAATCCTAAAGCGATGAAATTCGTTGGGAATTTAGCGGTTGTTTCAAACGGAGAAGCCTATGAATTTAATTCTGCTTCTGAGACAGACAATGCTCCTCTTGCTAGAGTGTTGTTTACCTTTCCCTTTGTGAAATCTGTGATGCTTTCTCAGAACTTTGTTACCCTGACTATTGTTGATCATTTAGAATGGGATGATGTGGTTATGGAAGTTCGAGATTATTTAACGAATTACTTGCAAGCGGGTCAGCCAACGGTAGATGAAGAAGCTATGGAGACGTCTACCGTTAAAACGGAAAGTAAAAAAGAAGATTCTAACTTCTCTGCCTTACCAAAGCCCGGTCAAGTACGTGATATTGATAAAAAGATTGAACATATTTTAAAAGAATATGTAAGCCCTGCTGTGGAAAATGATGGCGGTGCAATTGCCTTTGAATCTTTTGAGGATGGGGAGTTAAAAGTACGTTTAAGTGGTGCTTGTAACGGATGTCCATCTTCTACTCAAACCTTACAATATGGAGTTCAGAATATTTTCGAGAAACTATTACCTCAAGTTACGAAGGTTACAGCCGTTTAGTGTTGCATTGCTTGTCTTTTTCCTTTTTTCATGTTCAACCGAGGAGAAGAAAGTAGAATCTAAGATTCCGAAGGTATTCGAGACCGTATCATTTTATCCATCTGGAAAACCTAAAGAGCAAACTGTTTTTGTAAAAAAGAACGGAAAGAAGGAAGTTTTTGGGTTTCAAGAGCTGCATGAAAATGGACAAATCAAAATGGGAGGTCAATTTGATGCGAACGGGAAAAGAACAGGGCTTTGGGAATCTTTTTATGAAGATGGTAAACCTTGGAGTATTGGGGAATATGAAAATGGGGTAGAAATTGGAGGAAAGAAAACGTGGTATCCCAATGGGAAAATAAGGTATCAAGGACAAATGCGGAATGGAAAACCCTTTGGTCAATGGATATTCTACGATGAGTCTGGAAAAAAAACGAATAAAACCTATTAAAAAGAAAAGGTCTGCTCCCCAGCAGACCTTTTTTTTATGCGTAGTTCTTCAACTACTGCACTACCACCACTCTACGTGTATCGATTGTTGAGTATTCAACAAGTGAGGTATCGGCAGCGCGGTGCTACACAAGTGCAGCGAAACTTTAGGTTTTTTTAAAACTTAAGTCGTAAAGTGGCTAGTGTTATTTAGTACGTGTTAGTAATATGATTACAATATTAAGTCAGAAGGTGGGTTGGGGTAATTAAATATTGGGTCAAATAGTTGTAATGTAAAGTAAACTTCTGCAAGTGGAGGTTCTATGATCATATATGCATTTCCGAAAGGAGTATTTACCTATCCCTTTCACATATAAGAAACCCCAAACAAGTACTATTTTTGCCACTGTGATAAAGAAGGAAACCATTGATCGAATTTTTGAAGCTGCTCAAATTGAGGAGGTGATTGGAGAATTCGTGAATTTGAAAAGAGCAGGATCTAGCTATAAGGGTTTGAGTCCATTTTCTGACGAACGGTCCCCTTCTTTTATGGTATCTCCTGCTAAACAAATTTTTAAAGACTTTAGTTCAGGTAAAGGAGGAAGTGTAGTGACTTTCTTAATGGAACATGAACAAATGTCTTATCCTGAGGCCTTACGTTTTCTAGCGGAAAAGTATAATATCGAAATTGAGGAAACGAAACAAACTCCGGAGCAAGAAGAAGCAAGAAGTCATCGAGAGAGTTTGTATATCGTTTCGGAATGGGCTCAAAAGTATTTTAAAGAATCTCTATTAAATACAGATGAGGGTAAAGCCATTGGACTTAGTTATTTTACCGAAAGAGGTTTTAGTAAAGAAACCATTGAAACATTCGGATTAGGGTATTCTCCTGATAAGTTTGATGCCATGACCACCGCTGCGAAGGAGCAAGGGTATGGTTTAGAATATTTGCTGGAAGTCGGTATTCTTAAAGATAAAGGTAAAGGTGTTTATGATGGTTTTAAAGGACGCGTTATGTTTCCTATCCAAAACCTTTCGGGAAGAACCCTGGGGTTTGGAGGAAGAACTCTTAAGACGGAAAAACACATTCCTAAATACATTAACTCACCTGAATGTGAGATTTACCATAAGAGTAAAATTGTATATGGAATCTATCAAGCAAAGAAACAGATTGTTAAAGATGATCTATGTTATTTGGTAGAGGGGTATACCGATGTAATTTCCATGCATCAAGCGGGTATAAAAAATGTGGTTGCGAGTTCGGGAACTGCATTAACCAGTGAACAGGTTAGGCTGATTGGGAGGTACACCAAAAACATTACTATTTTATATGATGCAGACCCTGCAGGTATTAAAGCTTCGTTTAGAGGGATTGATTTAATCTTAGCAGAAGGTTTAAATGTTAAGGCAGCTTTGTTACCCGAGGGTGAAGATCCAGATTCATTTTCAAAGTCTAGAAAAATAGATGAAATTCAAACGTACTTTGAAGGGGCTTCTAAGGATTTTATTTTATTTAAAACACAATTATTAGCCGAAGAAACCGCAGGTGATCCCATAAAGAAAGCCGGACTGGTTAGAAATATAATTGAGTCAATTGCAATTATTCCGGATGGAATTACACGTTCTGTCTATACTAAAGAATGTAGTGGTTTATTGGATGTTCCTGAGAAAACGTTAATCTCGGAGTTGAATAAAATCCGGTTAAAAAAACAAACGGATCAAAACCGAAAAGAGGCGGTTAAAATGAAGAGCCAAACGGCTGCTGCTCCTCCTCCTTTTGATGAACCACCTCCAGAATTTTTTGATCCCGAATTTCAGGCCAAAGCACCAAAAGAGGTCTCCAAAGCCGGGACATATCATCAGGAACGTGATATACTTAGGTTGGTATTAAATTACGGTCAAACTGTAATTGATGTTGATTCTTTAGATGAGGAAGAAAATGAAATCATCGTTCAAATGAAATTGGCCGATTTTGTGGCGGAGGAAATATTTGAAGATGATCTTTCTTTTGATGAACCCTTGCTCATGAAGGTACTGGAAATGTATTTAGCCGAGCTAAAGGTAAACGAAGAAAGAGATCCAGTAACTCATTTGTCAAGTTTAGAAGATTCCGAAATTAGAGAGTTGGTAGTGGATTTAGTGGCAGAAAAACATATTCTACATAATTGGAAGTCTGCAAATATTGAAGTCTTTACCGAAAGTGATAAAATGTTTAGGGCCGTAAGAGATGGTCTGTATGCATTTAAGGCGAGGAAAATTCAAGATTTTATTTCTCAGAAAAAGGATAATTTAAAAGGTTTCGTTGGGGATTCTGAAGATTTAATGAAACTTTTGAGTGAAATTCAAGAACTGGAGGAAATCAAGCGACAACTCTTGGCCTCTCAAGGAATCATCATTATTTAGGTATTGCGTAGTAAGCTATCAAGCCCTATATTTATCAAAATTTAACGAATATTTAGATTTCAACCAACCTTTTGGTTTAGTTATCCGTTTAGATGAATGTATTCTTGTAATACAAAAATGTAAACTCAGTATAAACTAAATGGTTGTAGAAAAATCACTTCTGTTAGATTGCCAGAACAACAAGAGAAGAGCTCAGTTTGAGCTTTATCATAAGTGTTATGGTATTTTAATGAGTATCTGTCTACGTTACCACAAGAATAGTGAGGATGCAGAAGAGGTGCTAAATGTGGGCTTTCTCAAAATCGTAACCAAATTGGATATGTATAATGAGTCTGTTCCCTTTGAGGCTTGGATTCGTAGAATCATGATTAATACTGTGATTGACGAATTCAGAAAGAATAAAAAAAGCAAGGCTGCTATTGAATATACCGATTTTGACGGTGTTCACGAGGCAAGATCTGTATCTTATAATGACGCTGACTTAATGTTTGAGGCAGAAGAACTACAAAACATGATACAAACATTACCTCCAGTATCGCAAAAAGTATTCAATTTGCATATTATTGACGGATATAGTCATAAAGAGATTGCTGAGAAAATGGATATAAGCGTTGGAACATCCAAATGGCATGTTTCTAATGCAAGAAAAATATTAAGAGGTTTAATTGAAAAAGCAAAAACTTCTAAAAAACATTACACTACCGCATGAGCGATGAAAGTTTAGATAACCTATTTAAAAAGGGGCTCTCCGAAGGGAATGTTCCTTTTAACATGGAGTCTTGGCGCAAGATGGAACAAATGCTTCCTGCCGAGAAGAAACCAGCTGGGTTTGTGTTTGGTGCTACTGCTGCTATTGTTGCAGGTGTTGTGGTGCTGGCTACTTCTGTTTTGCTATGGAATTTTTACGATAGTAGTTCAGAGTCCCAAGATTTGGCTCAAACCGAACAATCTACTAGTAGCATTCAACAGGAAGCTACCTCTAGTCTTTCTGAAAACCAAGAAGTGTTTTCAAATGCTAGTGAATCCAATTCTGAGTCCGACCTAGTTGCGGCTGAGACTACTCTTGAAATTGTGGAGCCCAATGCATCAGGTGCTTCGAGTGCGTCAACCAGTTCTCCTTCAAGTAAACCTGCAAAAGAAATTGTGTATAGTTCTCAAATGCCTAGCAAAATTGAAACTACAAACAATGCCTCTAAGGCAAGGATCACTAAAACTTCTTTAAACTCTGGGAATATGAATCAATTCTTTGCGCAGAATGATGGATTTGATGATATGAGGGTGACCTCGGAAGAGTCTCAGGCTTTTACAATGGAATCCGGTGATTTAACCTCTGTAGATAATATTGAATCTGCGGTTGGATTTAGTTTGGAAGAACAGGACGACCATACCTTATTTGCTGAAGTAGGTGATTCTAAATTGCCCACTGTAAATAAAAATCAGTTTGGTTTTATTGGAGGATTATCTTTCAACTCTGATCTAGTGAGTTCGGGGCAATCTTCCATGGGTAGCAGTGAGTTGTTTGGATTTAGTTACCAACGTTTCCTAAAAGGAGGGCTTTCTGTTCATGCTGATTTATTATATGCTCCAAGAAATGCCGTAAATGCTACGACAACCCATACTTCACAAGTGTTTGATTTTGGTAAGGTTGATGTAAATACTACGGTTTCTTGCGAAAGACTAGTTTACCTAGAATTGCCTGTAATGATGAGTTACAACATGGGGAATCACAATGTGCTAGCTGGTGCAAGTGTAAGTTACCTTATGGATGCGCAAGCAAAAATCTCAGATGAGTTTATGTACCCATCCGAATCTGTTGTAGAAGACCGCATGGAATGGGGACACAAAGATGGGTTTAATCCGTTAGACGTTGCTTTAATGGCAGGTTATGAATACTCAATAAAACCAAAGTGGAACGTGGGAATGCGTTTCAATTACGGATTATTGGATGTGACTAAAAACGATCACTTCAAGAACGATTCGTTTGATAATAACATGCAGTTCAGAGTTTACTTAAAATTCTCACCCTTCAGATTTTAAACAATAAATAAAGGTGCAAACTGTATCTTTGATGTGTTGGCTTTCAATATGAATAGACTAATAACATATCTATTATTTGCTCTGGTTTTCATAGGCTCCTGTAAAAAGCCTGAGGAAGTTGGTTGTGCCGACCCTGTGTTCTATTTTAAAGGAATCGTTTCTGGACAAGATGTAGATATTAATGCTGGAGAGAACCAGTATTACATGTTTACCAGTCATGGTAAGGATTCGTTAAATATTCAGTCTTTTATTGGAACTCTTGGTAAGGAAGGTTGTGCGGAGCTTGATTTCTGTCCGGATAGAATAACTTTGTCAATACGAGAACAAAAGGATAATGGGTCAATTGAGGAAAGTATCCAGGTGAAAAGCTATGTATTAAGAGGTCCTCCCCAATACTTCTTTGAAAAGTACCGAATGACTTTAACCTCTGCTTCTAGTCCAATTAGCTTTCAACACGTCTATGACTTTGGTGATGGAACCTTTAGTAATGACATAAATCCTGTGAAAGAGGTTTCCAATCCGGCTGATTCTGTACTTGTTCCTTCGTTGGTGATTAGTTCTGGTACTGGATGTGTAAGTCAAATTGAATTTCCAGTAAACCTGGCATCAAATTGTGAGGTTGATTTTTTTCCAAAATTTCAAAGTGGTCAATTAACCTGGTCTCCTTCTCCTAAATTGAATCGTTTAGAGTTATGGGATTTTGGGAATGGTTACCTGCCATTGGGACCAGGGAATTTACCTCCAGCCGATTCCGTTTTTACAGCTTGTGTGCAATCTACAGATACAATTACCGGCTGTGTTAGTTACAAATGTAAGAATGTGATTCTGGATACAAATAAGGTGAATTGCGTAGCTAATTTTGATATGCAAAAGGAGATTGTCTATACCGAAGATAGCTATGATTATTCTGAAGTGACCATCGAATATGAGGGAACCCAAGGAGAAAGGTTTTCTAGTATGAATTTTGATCAACCTTCAGAGTCCTATTTTGAAATAACGGAAGTGGAGGACTACAAGATGGACAATAATGGAAACTATACCAAGAAAATCACTGTTCGGTTTCAATTACGGGTTTTCGGAGAAAAAGAATCTGAGTATTTGGATTTTACTACTGAAAAAAGTGTTTTTGCTATTGCCTATCCGTAAATTGAATATCCTTAACCATTAACTGCAAAATCTCTCGGTTATTCCAATAATTAATATCAATGGTATAAGCTAAATCCATGGCTTGTCCTGATTGCACTTCCGATTCAAGATGTCCTAATCCAAAGGCAATAGCTGGAACTGTAACACCTGAATTAGGATCTGTTATTTCCAATTTAAGATGTGATTTATCTCCACCAACTGCTCTTGATTTTCCCGAGTCTATTACATTTTTGGTAATAAAGGTAGGCGTCATGTTTTGTGGTCCAAATGGTTCAAGTTTATCTACCAATGTTTTTAGTAATGGTGTAATATGTTCTAACGCTATTTCCGCATGGTATGAAATAGATTCAGTAAAACGTTCTACTTCCATTTGTTCCGTAACCACAGATTCAAACTGTGCAATAAAACCTTCCAATTGATCATTTCGTAAAGTAAGTCCCGCGGCATATTTGTGACCACCAAACTGAACCATATGGTCCGTGCATTGTTCAAGAGCTTTATATACGTCAAACCCCTTAACACTTCTTACCGAACCGCCAATTATTCCTTCAGATGATTGTGTTAAAATTATGGTAGGTTTATAATACTTTTCAATTACCCTAGAGGCTACAATTCCAACCACCCCTTTGTGCCATTCGGGCTGAAAAAGAACATTGGTATTTTTGTGATGTAGTTTAGGGTTGGATTGAATCATTTCTAAGGCCTCATCTGTAATTGATTTATCTTTTTCCTTTCTTTCCGAATTAAATGTATTGATCTGAGTGGCAAAGGTGTTTACCTTCGCTTGCTCTTCAGATAAAAGCATATCTACTGCCGTTTTCCCTGATTCTATTCTTCCGGCAGCATTTATCTTTGGTCCTATTTGGAAAACCAAATGTGATATTCTTACCATGGAATTAGGAACCATTTCACCTAAAAGAGCTTTGATACTGGGTCTTGGAGATGTGTTGATTTTTTCAAGTCCTAAAGCAGCCAAAACGCGATTTTCTCCAGTTAATGGAACAATATCACATGCAATACTAATAGCCATAAAGTCTACAAGCGAAGATAGGTCGAAGTCCAACTTTAAAGAACTTTGAAGTGCCTGACAGAGTTTGAATCCAATACCACAACCCGATAATTCTTTGTACGGATATGCACAATCTTCTCGTTTGGGATCAAGAATCGCAGTTGCTTTTGGTAAAATTGCTCCGGGCGTATGGTGGTCGCAGATGATGTAGTCTATATTTTTTTCATTCGCATAATCAATTTTGTCATTGGCCTTAATACCACAATCCAGAGCAATGATTAAACTAACGCCCTCTTTTTCGGCATAATCTACCGATTGAAAACTAACACCGTAGCCTTCACTATATCTATCCGGAATGTAGTAAACCAAATTTGGAAAAAGCGGTTGAAGAAAAGAAACCATTAACGCCACAGAAGTGGTGCCATCCACATCATAATCGCCATATACCATTATTTTTTCATGAGTTTCTTTCGCTTTCACAATTCGGTTTACAGCCATACTCATATCTTTCATTAAGTATGGGTCATGAAGTTGATCAAACTGAAGAGTATTGAATTGAATGGCCTCTTTAACATTAGAAATATTCCTTTGTAAAAGCAATTGAGCAAATATTCGATAAGCATCAACCGTGGCGTTATCGTTCTTTCTGGAGTAACTCATTAACTCTTTCAGTAAGGTATCTATCTGTGAGTTAGTAGTTTCAGGAGTAAGTAGCCATTGTTTCTTCATCTTTCAAATATAAAAAAATGGTTGTTGATTTATTTGAAAATTCACAGTAAAGACACTGAGGGTATTGTTGTAAAATTACGGCATGATATTTTTACAAATTATTGCTCTTTTATTGATGCCTCTGTTGTTAATGAAACTGCAAGAAAAAGTGAGCTGGTTAAAAGCTATTGTCATGGCGTACGTATTAGGGGTGGCTATCGGAAATGTGTTACCGATGGCTTTTAATACGGATGTGTTGCACCAGGCTACTGGAATTAGCATCATTTTAGCCATTCCTTTAATGTTGTTTCCCTCCAAAATGAAAAGTTGGCTTTCTCAACCCGTTGGATTACTTAAAGCTTATGGCTTGGCAGTATTATCCACAACAATCACAGTAGTGCTAGCTTATTTTATTTTTCAAGACAAAATTGAAAATATCGCTCTTGTCTCAGGAATGGTAGAAGGTGTTTATACAGGGGGGACAGTTAACCTAAATGCGATAGGACTGGCATTTAATGCTTCTGAGGGATTATCGGTATTATTAAATGGGTTCGACATGGCATTTAGTGCGATTTACCTGTTGGCTATTTTTACCTTATTGCCAAGCCTTTTGTCTAAAGTTTTACCAGCATCCAGAAAGCTAGACGTAGAGTTAGATTCGGAAGTAGGCTTTAGTAAATTAAGTATGCGCCAAAAAGGTATGGAAATTATTCAAGGATTGGGTTTTACCCTGTTGGCTTTGGCAGTTGTCATTGGACTTTCATATGTACTATTTGGTAATGAAAATGAACTTTTCATTGTTTTCGGAGTATCCCTTATTGGGTTAGCATTTTCTACCATTCCAAGAGTGAGTAATTTGAAAGGAAATATGATTTTGGCCGATTACTTAATGATGATCTTCGCCTTTAGTTTGGGCGCTCAAGCCAACGTAAATGAGATATTTTCGGATCAAAGTGGACTGCTTTTTTATTTCTTGTTTACGTATCTGGTCATGTTGTTTTTGCATCTAATGTTGTCCAAATTTTTTAAAGTAGATGTTGACGCCTTTTTGATCAGCTCAACAGCTGCTGTTTTTGGACCTCCTTTTATTGGTCCTGTGGCTGAATCTTTAAAAAATAGAGGATGGATTGGTCCGGGAATAATAATAGCTTTAATCGGAAATGCAATTGGTACTTATTTAGGCATTTTGATGGTCCAGATTCTGGGTTAAGTTGTTGGAAATAAAAAAGGGAGTCATCGCAAAAAAGCTAAATGACTCCCCCCACTAACCACCTACTATTGCAAATGTAAATAAATTATTAGTTAAACAATACGATTCTATGGTTAAAAATCGGAACCTCAAAACTAACCTAACGAATTGCTAATTAGTGATTTGTGGAAAGGAGTGGGGATTAACTTCATGAGACTACTTTTTGGGGTTCAGAATGGCCGATTGTAATTTAATGGATTCATCATGCAAAATTTGGAGAACTTTTTCTGTAAATTCTTTACTTAAACCCTGTGAAATGGCATAGGGTTGACGGGTCTCAATGATTTCTTTCCATCGGTCTAACTGAAATGGAGTTACTCCATTGATTTTCTTATAATGCCCAATTTCTTTGGTTAAATTCATTCGCTCTCCAATTTTCGAAAAAAGCTCATTGTCAACCTGGTCAATCTTACTTCTCAATTCTTCCAACTGTGAATTATAGGTTAAGGAGGAAGATTCTGCAGATCGAAATTGAATAGCATTTAATAATTCTAAAAAGGCACTTGGAGTAACCTGTTGGTTAGAGTCGCTCCATGCGTTGTCAGGATCTAGATGAGATTCAATCATTAACCCATCCATATTTAAATCCATGGCCTTTTGAGCAACATCATATAACGAGTCCCTTTTACCCGAAATATGGCTAGGGTCATTAATGATGCTTACTTCTGGAAATAAAGTTTTCAATTGCAAGGGAATTTCCCACAATGGCGCATTTCTATATTCTTGATGAAACGTTGAAAATCCACGATGAATAGCTCCCAACTTATCTATCCCAGCGTTGTTAATCCTTTCCAAGGCTCCAATCCATAAATTCAAATCAGGGTTAATAGGATTTTTTACAAAAACCGGAATGTCTACTCCTTGTAAAGCATCAGCTATGGCCTGAACGGAGAATGGGTTGGTAGTTGTTCTTGCACCAATCCATAAATAATCAATACCCGCCTTTAAAGCAAGTTCTACGTGATTGGGCGTAGCTACTTCTGTACTGGTTTTTAGTTGGGTTTCCTTTCCTGTTTCAACTAGCCAATTTAGGGCTTCTGAACCAATCCCTTCAAAAGCATTTGGCCTAGTTCTAGGTTTCCAAATACCGGCTCTTAAAACATCCACTTTATTAGTTTTGGCAAGCATGTTCGAAGTTTGAAGAAGCTGTTCAGGTGATTCAGCACTACACGGACCACTAATAATTAATGGACCATTTTTTCCTTTGTTCCAGTTTGTGGAAGTATTGATTTGGAGTTTTGCTTGCATGTTACAAAAATAGGTTGTTTGCCATTTTTGTCACATGAATTTTGAAAGAGTTTAATATGAGCTAATAGGTGTTTTTTATTGGAATACTAGCTTTTTGAGTTTGAAGGGCATAAAAAAACCGAGCAATTAAAAGTGGGGACTTAATTGCTCGGTTAACCCTAAACTAAATATTTGTATAATTTATTCGTATTTGGCTTGTAAGTACTTTAATACTTTTACATACGCATCTGAAGCATTGCTGTAATTGTATTGTAAAGAATTTCTATCGGCAAAGTTTCCTTTAGATTCATAATTTAATTCTACTACATCCTTTCCTGCGGCAAGCATTTTTGATTTAAAAGCCTTGGCTATAGTTGGAGTGACATAGGTATCTCTTGTCCCATAGATAGCTAAAACGTCCGATTCAATTTGGTGAAGCTTTTGCGTATTAAAGTCAGGCATCCCGTAATATACCACACATGCCACCTCTTGTTCTTTGGCCAACATAGCAGTTTGTAAAGACCAAGAGCCGCCATTACACCATCCAATAGATCCAATTTTAGCGTCTTTTCCAGCAAAAGTTATGGCACTTTTAATGATAGATTTATCTCGATCTACATCATTTTCTATAAGTAAACGCATGGCTTCAGATCTACTTTGTGGCTGAATTCCGTCATTAAGATCAATCACTAAAACATTTACATTTTTTAGGTCTTTCCATAAAGTATGCGCCTCTTGCAACACCGTTTCAGTTAGTCCCCATCTGTCATGGTATAAGAATAACCAGTTTTTACTTTGTTTTGGTGATTTTAATAAAACAGCAGAAGCACTTTTTTGGTCAAAAACGGGTAAATCAATAGTTGAACCTTTTAACGCTTTGGCAAATACCTTACTATCTTTTTTATAAGATGTTTCTGCAGTTTTTTCGTTTTCTCCAGCTTGTAGTTGGAAAACCGTGCTAATAATTAAAATACTTAAAGTAATAATGTTTTTCATGAGGAACGTTTTTTTAGATTTCTGCCACTACGGAAATAAATGCTAATCCGAAGATGACTATATAGAATAGAACTTTTTTAATTGAAATGTCTTCCATTTTGGAGGTTTATGAAATTTCAAAAAGTACAGATAGTACAATGGTTGCTGCCAACCATAATAATCCGAAAAGGACTGCTTTTTTGCTTGTAGATTCTTCCATGATAGTTTGTTTAATTGTTTGATTACGAAACAAAGGAACGCACAGAAGAAAGTTTCTAAACAATATTTGTGGCGAATGGAAATAACTTTAGGGTGAATTGAGATAATCTTGTGGAGTTTGCCTAAATGGCTAATAATCAGCTACCAGTTTACGCACAACTTGCCTATAGTTGCCCTGTTTTCAAGCATTTCATGGGCTTCGGCTAATTTGTCAATAGTTTCGTTAAAGGCAATTTTTGGCTGATATATACCTTCGTTGTATCCAGATATGGCTTGTTTAAGTAGTTCTTGAATAATAGGAGGGTTCTCATCTCCTACATGTAACATGTTAACTCCAATCACGCCATTACTATTTATCAAAAACTCTAGGGGGCTCAAAAAGCCAAACTGAAGGAATAACTGAATCTTATCTAACCAGGTACCTTTCTTTTTACTGAAAGAAGATATTCCAAACATGATCATTCGACCACCCACAGCTTCAATGCTTCTGTTCATTTTGTAATTCTTCCCTCCAATGGGGTCAAAAATGACATGAACACTTTTAGAACCGTATGTATTTGTAATGACTTCTGTAAAATCATCTTGTTGGTAATTGATAGCCAAATCAACGCCCATTTTTTTCAAGTAGTCTACTTTTTCTTGACTTCCAGCTGTGGCTATAAGAATACAACCTTTGCTTTTGGCATATTGAATAAGTCCATGGCCTACACCTCCAGCTCCGGCATGCACTAACACACGTTCTCCTTTTCTAATGTTAGCCATCCAATCGGCAGCGTAAATGGCGGTGCAATATTGAGTGGCCAAAGCGGTTGCCATTTCGTTTGAAATGTTCTCAGGGAGTTCATGCACCGCTAATTCATTTACAGCACAATACTCGGCATACGCTCCAAACCGGGTAAAGGCAATCACTCGTTGTCCTACTTTTAATTGGTTTACCTTATTACCTGTTTTGGTAATCGTTCCTACTGCTTCATAGCCTAAAATACTGGGTAAGGGAGGAGCAGCGGCATAAATTCCATTACGAGCCATGACATCCGCATAGTTCAAACCAAAGGTTTCCACCTTTATTTGAACTTCGTTTTCTTTGGGTTCAGGCATAGCTGTTTCCAATATTTCAAATGCGCTATTGGCCGGTCCGGTTTTTACTAAAAATGCCGCTTTCATTCTTCTTATTTTTAGGCAAATCTAAATTATTAACATCTATTAATGTTTAGATTGGTTTTAGGTAAGTTCGAATTCAATAATAATTGTTATTCTTGTCACGTATTTTGCCCTAATTTAGGCAGGTACTTAGAACAAACTATTGCTAAAAACGTTTGCCTAGTTATTTTAGGTGAAAATTGATTAAAATTAAATTATATGGAGTTTGATGCTCAGGGACATAGAGGTTTTACTGGAAGGTTTCCAGAGAATACCATTCCCGGATTTAAAGCAGCCATTGATACTGGAATTCCTACGTTAGAATTAGACGTAGTAATGTCGAAAGATGGAAATGTGGTGGTATCACATGACCTGGTTATGCTAAAAAGTTTATGCCTTGCCCCTACAGGTAAACCTTTAAAGGATGATTCAAAGATGTTGTATAACCTTCGTTATGCAAATATTGTGGAATATGATTGTGGTTCATTAGGGAATCCTAACTTCCCAGAACAACAAAAAATGAAAGCGCATAAACCGCTACTTTCTGAGGTGATTAATATGACGAATGAATACACGGCAAAAAACAACTTGCCGGAAATGAAATTCAACATTGAAATTAAATCTTCTCCTCAAGGTGATGGTGTTTTACATCCAAAACCATCGGTGTATGCAGAAGCAGTGTATGATATCATTAAATTATACGAGGTAGAAGAACGTACCACACTTCAAACTTTTGATATCCGAATTTTACAATATCTAGAAAGAACGGAGTGTGAATTGCCTTTAGGTCTTTTAGTGGATAATAAATTAGGGGTAGAAAAGAATTTAGAGCTACTAGGTTTTGATCCAGATATCTACAGTTGTAATTACAAGCTTCTTACCGAAGAAGAAATGCAAGTGGCTAATAGTCTTGGTTTAGACGTTATCCCTTGGACTGTAAATGATAAAAAGGATATGGAACGCCTTATTGATTGGGGTGTAGATGGGATGATTTCTGATTTCCCAGATCTTTTAATGCAAGTGGTTAAAGAAAAGGGAGTAGCCTAAAATGAAAGTGTACACCAAAACAGGAGACAAGGGTAAAACATCCCTTTTCGGGGGGAAGCGCGTTTACAAGAACGATTTACAAATTGAGTCTTACGGAAATGTAGATGAGTTGAATTCCTGGATTGGTGTTTTAAGAGATTCCAGTACAGACACAGAGGAAAAGGAATTCATTGTAAAGATACAAGAAAACTTGTTTACTATAGGCTCTTATTTAGCTACTGACCCCTTAAAAAAGGAAAAGATGAAGCTGCCAGCTGTTTCAGAACAATGGATCACGGATTTGGAAAATGCCATGGATCAAATGGATGAAAATCTAGAGCCGATGCAATTTTTTGTTTTACCAGGTGGACATATTTCTGTTTCAAATTGTCATGTAGCACGTACGGTTTGCAGACGAGCTGAACGCAGTATTGTGGCATTGCAATCTGAAGATGAGGATCTTGATTTTGCGAAACGCTATGTGAATCGTTTAAGCGACTATTTATTTGTGCTGTCTAGAAAATTGACCGTTGATTTTGGCGCAAAGGAAATCCCTTGGAAGCCTCAAAAATAGTCCTCTTAAATCTGTTTGGAGAGTATTGAAAACTTCTCTTGCCCATGTGGGAATAAAATATATTTTTGCCGTTCCTAAAAGAATAGGAGAATTAAAAATTAACGAATGTATTGGACTTTAGAATTAGCTTCAAATTTAGAAGATGCGCCTTGGCCAGCGACTAAGGATGAGCTTATTGATTTCGCATTGAGAACCGGTGCTCCTTTAGAGGTAGTAGAAAATCTTCAAGAACTAGAAGATGAAGGTGAGTCTTACGAAACCATCGAAGATATTTGGCCTGATTACCCTTCTAAAGAAGATTTCTTCTTTAACGAAGATGAATATTAAAAAAATTCAAGCCTTCCTATTTGGAAGGCTTTTTTTTGCCCTACGTTTTCCTAACCAAGCGTTCAAAATTTGAATTCCTAGTCAATAGATTTAAAATCCCTTTTTTTTATGCCGTTTCTGGTATAAAATCAGACAAAAAGTGAATGAGAATATGCCAAAATTTCTACTTTTGGCGGCTGTGAATTTTGGTGTGGTATTTGACAACCCAGAGCACAAATAACAAGATATTGCAACGGTTCTAGAATCGTTTACACATAAAATAAATTACATGTTTGGATCTTTAGTAAACACCATTAAAAAAATTATCGGAAATAAATCTGAAAAAGATATTAAAGCCATAAACCATTTAGTGGTTGCTATTAATTCAGAATATGAAAAACTAAAAGGTATTTCGAATGATGCCCTGCGTCAAAAAACGAAAGACTTTCAAAAGTTAATTCAAGATAGTATTCAAACGCAAAATGATCAAATTGCGGAGCTAAAGAAAAAAGCAGAGGAAGATGAGTCTGTTACTGTACTTGAAAAAGAAAAACTGTACGATCAAATTGATAAAATAGATGCAGATATCAAAGTTGTTGTTGAAAAAACATTAAACGACCTCCTACCAGAAGCATTCGCTGTTTTTAAAGAAACTTCTAGACGTTTTACCGAAAATACATCCGTTGAAGTAACAGCTACTGAAAACGATAAAGCGGTTGCAACAGAAAAAAGCAACGTAACCATTGTAGGAGATAAGTCGGTTTGGGCAAACACTTGGGATGCGGCAGGGAATCCAGTAACCTGGGATATGATTCATTACGATGTGCAGTTAATTGGTGGTATTGTTTTGCACCAAGGTAAAATTGCTGAGATGATGACAGGTGAGGGTAAAACCTTAGTAGGTACACTTCCAATGTATTTGAATGCATTGTCAGGTAGAGGGGTTCATTTGGTAACCGTAAATGATTACCTAGCGAAACGTGATAGTGAGTGGATGGCTCCTATGTTTGAGTTCCATGGTTTGTCTATTGCCTGTATTGATAAAACAAAACCTAACTCAGCCGAGCGTAAAGCAGCGTATAACGCAGATATTACTTACGGTACCAATAACGAATTTGGTTTTGATTACCTAAGAGATAACATGGCTAGCACGGTTCAAGAGCTAGTGCAACCGCCACACAATTATGCTATTGTGGATGAGGTGGATTCGGTTTTAATTGATGAGGCTAGAACTCCGTTAATTATTTCTGGACCTACACCAAAAGGAGATGTGCATCACTTTGATGAGTTGAAACCAAAAATTGAACAACTCGTTTCGGAACAAAAGAAATTGGTGAATGGTTTATTTACCGATGCCAAAAAGAAATTAGCCGCTAACGAAAGCACCCATCCAGATAAGAAGGAACGTGCTAAAGTGATTGAAGAAGGTAAATTGGCTTTGTTTAGAAGCTACAGAGGTTTACCAAAAAGTAAATCTTTGATCAAGTTCTTAAGTGAGCCAGGAATGAAGTTGATGTTGCAAGAAACAGAGAACTTCTACTTGCAAGATCAAGGGAAACAAATGCACATTGTTGATGATGAACTTTTCTTTGTAATTGAAGAAAAAAATAACAGTGTGGACCTTACCGAAAGAGGATTAGAATTAATTTCAAAATCGGTGGAGAATAAAGAGTTTTTCTTAATGCCAGATATTTCAACGGCATTAGCAAAAATTGACGATTCGGATATTGAAGAAAATGAAAAGCTAGCTCAGAAAGAGGTGGTGATGGATGATTATACCATCAAAACAGAGCGTTTACATACCATTGATAAGTTACTGAAAGCCTACTGTATGTTCGAAAAGGACGTGGAGTATGTAGTCATGGAAAATCAAGTGAAAATTGTAGATGAGCAAACGGGTCGTATTATGGATGGCCGTAGATACTCTGACGGATTACACCAAGCTATTGAGGCTAAAGAGCGTGTAAAGATTGAAGCATCTACGCAAACCTACGCTACCGTTACTTTACAGAACTACTTCCGTATGTACAATAAACTGTCGGGTATGACAGGTACAGCAGAAACAGAAGCAGGTGAGTTCTGGGAAATCTACAAATTGGATGTAGTCGTAATTCCTACCAACCGTCCGTTATTGAGAGATGACAAAGAAGATTTAGTTTACAAAACAGCTAGAGAAAAATATAACGCGGTAATTGATGAGGTAGTAAAACTTCGTGATGCCGGTAGACCGGTATTGGTAGGTACCACTTCAGTTGAGGTATCTGAGTTATTGGGTCGTATGTTGGCCATGCGTAAAGTAGATCATCAAGTACTGAATGCGAAATTGCACCAAAAAGAGGCGGAAGTTGTAAAACATGCTGGTGAGCCAGGTACGGTAACCATTGCTACTAACATGGCGGGTCGTGGTACCGATATTAAGTTAACCCAGGAAACTAAGGATGCGGGTGGTTTGGCCCTGTCTCTTATACACATCTCCGAGCCCACGAGACTCCTGAGCATCTC
>CAJXPI010000021.1 GCA_913057875.1 uncultured Flavobacteriales bacterium | reverse complement strand
GAGATGCTCAGGAGTCTCGTGGGCTCGGAGATGTGTATAAGAGACAGTTCAATAATTAGGTATTTACGCACCTCATCCATGTAGGGCTTAGATGCCTTGGTTCCTTTCATTGATTTTATTAATTGCTCCAGCTTTTTACCCCAACTTATGTATTTGTTATTCTGCTCTAATAAAACCTGATTTTTTTGAATTTGTTGACTTACATGATCTTGCAGGTCTTCATAATAAGATTGGGATTCATCCGCTTTTCGCTGCGATTTTATATTTGCATCATTCAGCTTGGTGATCGATGACTTTTCCTTCTGAAGCTCAGCAATAAGATTATCCATTTCCACTCGCTTTACATCCAGTAACTTCTTGGCATCTTCAATTAAATCAACTGAAATGCCATTCGTTTGAGCCACCTCAAACGTAAAAGATGAACCAGGCTGACCCACAGAAAGTTCAAACATCGGAGCTAAAGACTCTCGATCGAAAAGCATACTGGCATTCACTGCATTTCGCAACCGTGAAGCTTTAAGTTTAATGTTGGCGTAATGGGTTGTGATTACACCAAAGCACTTTCTGTTGTATAAATTCTCAAAGAAAACTTCTGCTAATGCCCCTCCCAGTTCAGGATCAGATCCCGTACCAAATTCATCTAGTAACAATAACGTTTTTTTATTTGCCACATCCAGGAAATATTTCATTCGCTGTAGGCGATAACTGTAGGTGCTCAACTCATTTTCTATAGACTGATTATCCCCAATGTCAGTCAAAATGGTATGAAACCACCCCATTTTTGAACGAGGGTCTATTGGAACCAATAATCCACATTGAAACATAATCTGCAATAACCCAACGGTTTTTAAGGTAATAGACTTTCCTCCAGCATTTGGTCCTGAGATCACCATCATTCGGTTAAACTTGTCCATTTTTACCGATTGCGGAAAAGTAGGTTTCTCTGCTTCGTTATTGGCTATAAACAATAAAGGGTGTTTAGCTTCAATGATATCAATAACCGTTTCTTTAGGTTCAATATGTGGTTTTACACCCTTCATTCGCTGGGCCAAACGCCCCTTGGCCTGAATAAAATCCAATTCGGGTAACAAAAACTGATACGTTTCAATTAACTCCACATGTTGACTTAACTCTTTGGTAAGGGCTTTGAAAATTCGAATTATTTCTAATCTCTCGTCCTCAATAAGTTGTTCTAATTCATTATGTAGAGGTTGGTTTGATTTTGGCTCAATATAGGCTACATGCCCATTATTAGAGCTACCTATAATGCCACCCGGAATACTTCGCTTATGACTTGCAGTAACCGCTAAAACACGCTTTCCTTTTACAAAAGATTCAGAAGTATCTGCCAATACCCCACTACCCTGCAGACGTTTTAAAACACGATCAAAATTGCTATTTATTTTTTGCCGTATCGAACGAATATCCATACGAATATCAAAAAGCTTGGGAGACGCATCATCCTTTACTTGGAATTTTGCATCCAGAACCTTTTCAATGGGCTGAATAACTTCTTTGGAGTAATAGGTATTTTGAATCAAACCAAACAGATGAGGATACTCTTCTTCAAAGGTCTTAATAAATTTAACTAAGGCATTCGCAGTTCTACTTGCTTCCAGTATGGCAATAAAACCCTCTAGAGTTAATTGACTACCGGGCTTTCTTAAAAAGATGAGCTCCTTGGTCAGCTCTGTAAATTCCAACCTCGGAAAAACGGTCTCCTCTTTTTGAATATCTACATATTCTTGTACTAAGGAAAGAGATAAATCTACCTCTGAAATACTAGGTAAAGAAGTTAAATTATTAACTCTATTAATAGCCGTAGGACCGAAACAGAGTTTGACCAGCATATTTTTGATGGCTCCGAACTCTAAATCCTCAATGGTTTGTTGATCTGCAAATTTCACGGTAACAAAGGTAAAGTTGCGACTAAGGTTAACCAAAAATTGAACCTTCTATCTCTGTCCAATAAGTGAATTAATCCAATTTCAAGAAATCAACTGCCCGATAGCTGACAAAATTTTTAATTTAGGTTCTGTATCATTGTAAAAGAAAAAACTAAAGAGATCATGAAGAAAGCCATTTTTTACATTGGGATTTTAGGAGCTTTTGCGGGGATTACCCTGGTAGAATCATGTACACATGACCCTATTCTTAACGAAGACATTAATCAAGAATTATATGAAATGGCAAAATCAACGGATGGATTTACCTGGTATCAGTTATCGGATATGGGTTTAGCAAAAAGTGCGGGAACTGGCCATAACACGAGTCCCATGCTCCGTACCCGATATAATGATGTAGCATCCTTGTATTTGGATTCAAACGGAATGGTAATAGCTAATACCCAATATCCGGATGGGTCTTTAATTGTAAAAGAGCTACTTTCTAGCGGTGGTGATATTGATCGCTATGCCATATTGTATAAAGACTCAGATAATCTGAGTGCAGATGGCAATGGCTGGGTTTGGGGATACATTGATGCAGATGGTATCGTAGCCATATCAGCTACAGATAAAGGCACAGCATGTATTTCGTGTCATTCACAAGCAGATAACATTGATTATATGCTTATGAATAAGGCTTTTCCTTTATAATAGGAGTTCTTGCTAAAACTTGTATTTACGAATGTTCCAGTTATAAGCATCCTCACGTATTTTCTTTCCATTTAGGTAATAAAAATGTTCTCCCCACGGGTAATCGAATCGGATGAGATAACGACCTTCATTATTTTCTACGATAATACTTTTGGTGACGATCATTTCGTCTTCGGTATCTACCTCTTCAGTAATACCGTCTGGATAACGTTTAGCCAGTTCTTTGGGAGAGTTTTTCATTAACTCTTCCATATATGCTTCTCTTCTAATACGTGCTTCCTCTTGTCGTTTTGCTAATTCAATTGAGGCCAATCTTTTTCTTTCCTCTTCTTCTGCTTGGCGTACCGCCTCATTTGCCTCAAATTTAGTTTTAGCCGCATCCCTTTTGGCAATAGCATTGGCATTATCTGGCTTTAACTCCACCGCCTTTCCATAACTTCTTACCGCCAATCGGTAATCTTCAGCACTCATTGCGTTGTCTCCTGTTTCGATGTAACTAGTAAAATCAGTTTCAATTTGAGCTGCTGCGTTTGCTGCCGCCTCGGCCTTTTGTCTTTCTTTTTCTGCTGCCAAAGCCAACGCTTCGGCTTCGGCTCTTTGCTTTTCGGCTTTTGCTAAGGCATTTCTTTTTGATTCTTTGGCTTCGGATAGTTTTTGTTTTGGATATGCCTCTTCTTCTTTTAACTGAATAGCTCCTTGGTAACTGGTAATTGCCTCATCCCACATTCCGTTTTCTAGAGCTTTGTCGCCTGCCATAATAAAGCCGTTATAATTAGACTCCAATTGTTCTGCCTGTTGTTGACGCGCTAATTCTTTCTCCTCTGCCACTTGAATCGCCCAAAGTTCTTCTACTTCTTTTAATTTTTGTTTAGGTAGTTCTTCATTAGGTTTCAATTTGGATGCTCCAAAAAAGAAGCGTTTAGCATCAGCAAAACTTTTGGCATCTAACATCTTCTGCCCATTTTTCATTCTTTCTTGGTAATCTTCTTCCAACTCCGCAGCCTCATTAGCTAACTCTTGTTCTTTTTGAATTAGCTTTTCAAGATCTGCTAAACGTTCTTTAGGTCCATTACTCTCAGGTTTTAACTTGCCTGCTTCTGTAAAATTTTCTCTGGCAGATTTCCAATCCTTTCCATTCAAAGCATCCTCTCCAGAAGCCATAAACTGCCCAAACTCCTGGTCTAATTTCTTTTGAGCTTCTAGGGCTTCGGCATTAGCTGCCAATTCCATTTGTTTCAACATGGCAAGCTGATTCTTTGGGTAGTCTTCACTTCCTTTTAACGCAATGGCCTTATTATATGCGGCTCTGGCTTTAGGAAAATCTTTCGCATTAAATGCGTTATCACCTTCGGTAATATGACCTTCATATTCCTTTTGCTGTGCTAATGCTTTGGCTTCCGCCTCTTTCTCTGCATTAGCGGCATCGGTTTCGGCTTTTTGAAGGGCTGCTAATTCCGTTTGCATTTTATCTACTTGTGGATTTTCAGGCATAAAGGTTTGTGCTGAGTTTATCGCTCTCAAGGCCAAATCCCATTCGCTATTTTTAATAGCTTCCTTATAGTCTTTTACCGCAGCATCAAAACCCACTTGGTTTTGTTCAGCTTCTTGCTGCATTCTTAATTTTTCAGCCGCTTCTGCTTGTTTTTGTTCCTCCGCTAACCTTGCATCTTCAGCAGCTTTTTGCTCAGCCGCTAATCTTTCCTGCTCTGCTTTTTCAGCATCTTCCTTAGCTTTTAATTCTGCCGCCAACGCAGCAGCAGCGGCAGCCGCCTCTGCAAGTCTCGTTTTTTCTGCAGCCGCCTTTTCAGCAGCTATTTTTGCTTCTTCTTCCTGCTTTGCTTTTTCAGCAGCATCTGCCGCTAATCTATCTTGCTCTTCTTTTTCTGCTTGTGCTGCAGCCGCTTTCGCTTCTTCAGCCAACCTTGCTTCTTCGGCTGCTTGCTTTTCTGCGGCAATTTTCGCTTCCTCTTCCAATCTCGCCTTTTCAGCGGCTTCTTCTGCTAACCTTTTGGCTTCCGCAGCTGCTGCAGCCTCTTCGGCTAATCTTTTTTCTTCAGCCAAACGCGCTTCTTCGGCTGCTTGCTTTTCTGCCGCTAATCGAGCTTCCTCTGCTAACCGAGCTTTCTCCGCTTCCTCTTCAGCTAACCTTTTCGCCTCAGCAGCTGCCAATGCCTCTTGTTCTGCCTTTACTAAGCCTGCTAACTTCGTTAATTGCGCATCTGGCGTAGACTCATCTGGCTTTAAGGACTGGGCCGTTTTAAATGCAGCTTCTGCCTCAGTCCATTTTTTTGCATTCATAGCAGCTGTTCCTTTCGCCATTTCAGAATCAAATTGGTTTTGCATTTTCTCTGCAGCTTCCTTCTCCGCTTTCTCTTTTAAGGCTAAATCATCGGCAGCTTTCTTTCCTGATTTTGCTTGATTCAGCAATCTCATAATATCAGTATTCGTAGGCTTTAAAGAACTTGCAGTAGTAAATGCTTCAATTGCCGCTAACCAGTTTTTCTTTGATAGCTCATCTTCTCCTGTTTTTTTATGCTTCTGGTAATTCGTTTCTAACTCTTCGGCTTTTCTTTTGTCTTCCGCCTCTTTTGCCATACGATCATTAGCTTTTTTTATTTGATCGGTAGGGTAAGAGTCTGAGGGCTTCAATGTTTTAGCCGCTTCATAGGCAGTAATAGCTCCTTGCCAATTTTTCGTGGCTAATAATTGATCTGCTTTTGTAATTTTTTCTTGATAGTCTTTTTCTAGTTTTAACTCTTTAGCTTTTGCTATAGCTTCAGCTTTCATTTTATCGACTAAAGCCGCTTTTTCTTTTGGGTAAGCCTCGCTAGGCTTGAGTTTAGCCGCTTCATTAAACTTTTGTTTGGCTACATCCCAATTTTTTGCCGTAAGGGCTTTTTCAGCACTAGCCAAAGTGGCATCATATTCTTTTTGAATAGAGGCTGCTTTGGCTGCAGCAGCAGCCTCGCTTTTCATCTTAGTTACCTTAGCAATTTGCCCCTTTGCATACGAATCATTAGCTTTTATAGCCAAAGCCACATTATACTTAGCCGTTGCATCTGCCCATTTTTCGGAAGCCAATAAAGCATCCGCTTGTTTAATAGCATCTTGGTATTTTTTCTCTATTTCAGCCTCTTTTGCAGCTGCTACCTTTTCCTCAATTAAAGATAGTCTACTGCTGGCATAATCCGAATCGGGCTTTAAGTCCAACATCTTTTTATAAGCAGCTTTAGCCTTTTCATATTTCTTAGAAGAATAAGCGGCATCTGCAGATGACTTTAAAGACTTGTATTCCTTGTCAATGCGAGCTTGCTCCTTTTTCTTGGCTTCTTCGCCCTCTAACTCGTTTCCAATACTATTTAAAATATCTTCTTCCGTTTGCGCATAACATTCATTAACCACCCCAACGGTCATTAATAACACCACAGCCATCAACCCAATAGATTTTGATAGTATCTTAGAATACATTCCCATAGAAATTTAATCATTTTGTTACCCCATTAGAGTAACTTCCCCTTATTCGAAACGTCTGCTAAAATAGTTAAAGGATTTGACAAAACTCAAATCCATTCATCCCTAGAATGAGCTAGTTATTCACTTTATTAATGTTTAATATAATTCGATAACGATTTGTATGCGATTTCTTCATCTAAAAATTAAAAATATGCCCTAATTTTACGGCTCAATTATTACTAATTTTAAAACTAACATAGATGTCGTTTACATTACCAGATTTACCTTACGCCTTTAACGGATTAGAGCCACATATTGATGCAAGAACCATGGAAATTCACCATGATTTACATCACAACGGTTATACAAACAATTTAAATAAAGCCTTAGAAGGTACAGATGCTGCTAACGCTTCTATTGAAGATATTTTAGCTAACATTTCTAACCATTCTGGTGCAGTAAGAAACAACGGTGGAGGTTATTACAACCATTGCATGTTTTGGGAAGTTATGTCACCAAACGGTGGTGGTGAGCCAACAGGTGCTTTAGCAGATGCTATTAATGCAAAGTTTGGTTCTTTTGAAGCTTTTAAAACAGAATTTGCAGCAGCTGCAGCTACTCGTTTTGGTTCTGGATGGGCTTGGTTAATTGTAGATGCTTCAGGAAACTTAGCAGTTACCTCAACCGCTAACCAAGACAACCCATTAATGGATATTGCTGAAGTAAAAGGAACTCCTGTTTTATGTGTAGATGTATGGGAACATGCTTACTACTTAAAATATCAAAACAGAAGACCAGAATACCTAACTAATTTCTTCAATGTAATTAACTGGGAAGAAGTTTCTAAAAGATTTGAAGCAGCTAAATAAGCTACTTTTTTAATTCTTAAGATCCCGTATTGGCTTTGGCTGGTACGGGATTTTTTTTTGACTATTCATTGCACTTTTTGTACTTCCCCCTTTTTTTTATCCTAAATTTATTCCTTCCCAGTCTAACGAATTCCGAAGTATCTAACGGTGGCTCATAACCAGGAGGGGAGTATCCGGGCAGCGAGTAGTCCATTCTAAATGAATTCTTATTAATAATCTCACCCTTATACCATCCTTGAGATAAACCAACAGAAATATGATGTGATACATTATTTCCATCAAAGTAAAAGGTATCAGAAGGTTCACCATACCAATCTTTTGTTTGTATATAACAACCTTGCAAGTTAACAGACTTGCATCCAATTGTTGCAACAAGTATTATCCCAAACACAATTGGTCTTAAATTTACATTGGATCGCATAGCTTTTTCTAAAGGCATAATTACAGGATTTCTAATATTTCAGCAGATCTAACAAGATTCCGAAAGTAGATGGGTTTAATAAAAGTTTCATAAATGCATATTTTTTGATGGACCATTACTTATGTCTAAGTTTCCCTTTTGAAACCCTAATTATTATTTGCCCCTTTAAAAAAGTAGAAGTACAACCGTTAAAACAAAGGTGGCTACCACCATCCTAATTGACATGTTCAAATCTCCGACAAGCTCGCTCAACAAATTGTCCTTTATTGAGAAGTTATTTTGGTAATTAATAATTAAAGCATTTACAATTTTTAAATCCCCCCATTTTGCACTTCCGCTATAGTATTCATGAAGTTCTGGGTATTTTTTACTAACCAAGACACTCGTAAGATATAAGTTATAAACCTACCAAATTACCACGGTTGGGTATTGAGTTAATACAAACCAACTTAGGGGTCCACCTTTCATCTTTAACATTCCCTCAACCAAAAGAAGAGAGAACCAAATAATAAAAACAACCAATTTAATATGTTTTCTGTTCTTATTCCTCATCCAGCGTTAATGGTTTAATACAGGTATTTCAAAGGTTTCACGTTCGAGTATTAGCAACAATTTACAATTTTAAACACAAAAAGCCCCTTTCTTTCGAAAGAGGCTTTTCAATAACTTAAACTTTAGCTTAGTTAATTTTGATTAACTCTACTTCAAAGATTAATGCTGCGTAAGGAGCAATATCTGCACCTGCACCACGCTCACCGTATGCTAATTGGTAAGGGATGTAAAATTTATATTTTGCCCCTACTGACATTAACTGAACTCCTTCTGTCCAACCCGCAATAACTTGGTTTAACCCAAATGTAGCTGGTTGACCTCTTTCTACTGAACTATCAAATACTTTACCTTCAATAGTAGTACCTGTATAATGCACAGTTACTTGATCAGTTGCTAAAGGCTTAGCACCTTCACCAGCAGTCATTACTTCATACTGTAAACCAGAAGCAGTAACTGTTACTCCTTCTCTTTTTGCGTTCTCTGCTAAGAAAGCTTCTCCGTCTTTAGCTGCCATTTTTGATTTTTCTTCTTGTAAACCTGCAAAGTAAGCTTGCAAAATTTGATTTGATTCTTCTTCTGATACTAAAGTTGAATCACCAGCTAACGCTGCTTTAATTCCTTCAGCAAATGCTGCTTCATCTAAAGTATCTAAACCTTGTTGTTTAAGGTTTGCTACAATGTTCATTCCTAAAGCATAACTTACTTTAGTCATGGTGTCGTTCATGTTTAATTCCATCTTTTCTTCTACTTGGCCTTTTTTACCTTTCTTTTTCTTTTTACCCTTTTGCGCGTAGGTAGCAGTAACGGCTAACATTGCACAAACCAGTAAAAATGACTTTAATACAATTTTCATAGGGAAATTATTTAGCGATAGAGATTAACTCTACTTCAAAAATAAGAGTTGAGAATGGAGGAATACTTTGACCTGCACCTTGCTCACCATAAGCTAAATAATGAGGAATGTAAAAAGTATACTTTGAACCCGGAGTCATTAATTGTAATCCTTCCGTCCATCCTGGAATAACTTGATTTAAACCAAAAGTAGCTGGCTCTCCTCTATCTACTGAAGAATCAAATACAGTTCCGTCTAATAATTTTCCAGTATAATGTACAGTAACTTTATCGGTAGCAGCTGGATGATCACCAGAACCTTCAGTAACTACTTCGTATAATAAACCAGAACCTGTAGAAGTAACCCCTTCTTTAGACTCCATTTCAGTTAAAAACTTCTCACCTTCTTTTTGTTGGTCTCCGTATTGCGCTTTTACTTTTTCAGCTTGCATTTCTTGGAAATACGCTTGAACGATTGGTCCAACTTCTTCTTGTGTAAACAAAGCAGAAGAATCACCAGCAAAACCAGCATCAGCACCTGCGGCAATAATGTTTTTATCTAAGGTCTCAAAATTAAAAGCATCTTTTAATTGTTTACCTGTCATTAATCCCATGAAATACGCAACCGTATCTTGTTTGTTGGTTAATACAACCTCTTTTGAAGCAGCATCACCAGCTTTATTTTCACATCCTGTAAAAACCACAGCTCCAGCAGCTAAGGCAATTGCAAATCCTTTTAAATTCATTCTTATTATTATTAGTTATATGATTTTTTTAAGAGCTGCGAATTTAGCTTTTTTAATGAGATGTATACGTCTTTCTCACCCTTAATTTAACATTCGTTTAATGCAAAAAGCAATTTACTAACTCATACCTCTACGGTTTTTCACTTCTTCGTAGGCTTGTTGTACTTTTTGGAACTTCTCCTTAGCCGCCTTTTGGAACTCTGGACCCAAAGCTGCAACCTTATCTGGATGGTATTTTTTAGCCATTTTACGATAGGCCTTTTTTACTTCCGCATCAGATACCGAAGAACTAATTTCTAAAATTTTATAGGATTGATCAATACCTATTGAATTTGAGGTTTGACGGCTTCCACCTGATGAACCAGATCTTCCGAACATGGCACTGATAGAGTAAAAATCCTTTTGAGAGATTCCCAAATAACGCGCAATGGAGTTTAATGTATTTAACTCTACTCTACTCAAAACACCATCCGCATAGCCTACTCCAAACAAATAATGCAATAATTGTAATCGCATTGGGTGACTCATATTTGATCGAATCTGTAAACAAACCTGTCTTACCGGAACTTGGGTTTTCACCACTTCCTTTAAGGCCATTGTCAATTCTTGCGCATTTTGAGTCCCAAATTGCTGCACCAAATAAGACTTTACAAAATCCAATTCAGATTTCATTATTTTCTGGTCGGCATTCATTACCGCTGCCGAGAGAATAACTAAACTCATTCCAAAATCACCGGGTTGGGTTTGATGATTTTGTTGTGCGTTTTCATACACACGTTGTTTCTCTGCGGGATCAGCTAAAGAATTATCTAATAATGCTCCAAGAGCAAATCCGGCAATAGCACCTATAGGTCCGCCTACCGACCATCCAATACTACCCCCTATCCATTTTGCAAAGCTCATTTTATTGTTTTTGACTTTGAGTTGAAATATATTTCCCTACAATCATTCCAAGCACAATTGTAGAATAAAAAGATCCTGATACAGAAATTAGCACACTAAACGATTTAGCCGCTGGTGTTAAAGGTAATAGATCACCATAACCTAAAGTAGTCATCGTTACAAAAGCGTAGTAAAAAGCATTAAAAAAGCCATCTCCACTAACTTGAGTAAAGCTGAACGAATCTGGGAAATTAGCCACCCAGACGCTAATAATAATAGACCACCCCAATCCCATTAATAAATAACCCGAAATAGAATTAATAACCACTTCTGAGGTAACGGTTTTTGATTTCAAAATTATTTTTACTGTGGTGACCGCCAAAAACAAAAAATAACCTACTTGGAAATAGCTAGCGAAATAGGAAAACTTAGGACCTAATTCAAACCAATTGTTAACTAAGGTAATAATGATGACCCCTACACCTAGGTATTGGAAAAAATAGTTACCCGAAGTATTGTGAGTATAAGTAATACTCAATCCTGAAACTAAAATCATGATGATAGATATTTCACTCCACAATAAATCACCATGCACAAACTCCTCCCATATGGGAGATGCCACCATGGTTACCAAAGCTCCTAATAAAAGGACATGATCAAATTTTTGAACTACTTTTTGAACTCTATTAAGCATTTAATTTTGTTTACCAGCTTCCTCCAGCACCACCACCACCAAAGCCTCCGCCTCCGAAGCCGCCAAATCCACCTCCTCCAGAAGAGAAGTTTCCATAGTGTCCACTATGACCGCTACTCTGGTTCATTAACATCAAAGCCGTCCAAAACGAAATATCTCTACCTACCGCATAAGATCTAGCGGCACGAACCCGACTTAAAACAGCGAATAGAAAAATCAATACCATAAGCAGAAATGGCGCCCAAGAGCCTTTATTGGTTTGGGCTTGGAATATTTTGTGCAAAGGTCCATCCCGATGTTGTAATTACAATGGAAAGTATTAATACTATACTCTTTAAAATTAATTTCATTTTCTTTCTTTTACTTATTGTCTCCAAACGAGATTTCATCCGATAATTCGTTCACGTCATCTATTTGGTATGGGAAATACTTTTTTAATTGCTCTCCTGCCATAATTATTCCTTCCGAAAGACCTTTTGCATACGCCTCATTTTTAAAATTTTGAATAACATGGTTTTTAGTACTTTCCCAAAAGTTATCCGAAACCCTTTGATTTATTCCGGCATCACCTAAAATGGCAAATCCGTGAGGATCAATCGAAACATAAAACAATACCCCATTACGAAGCTCTGTTTTATGCATTTCTAATTTTTCAAAAATAAATGCTGCGTGATCCAATAAATCTTCCTTGCAATTATCCTCAATATGCAAACGGATTTCGCCCGAACTATTTTTCTCTGCTTCTTTGATGGCATTTATCACCTGTGCTTGTTCAGAGGGTGATATAAATTTCTTAGCTAAACTCATATATATTAGGTATTGTTGCGAAAGTACGTATTTGCATTTCATTTTGGTAGTTAATAATGGTTAACGGTAAAGCAATTGGTTTCTCTTAACTGAATTCTATATTTTAGTGCGCATGAAAGCACAAAATATCTGGTTTGAAGAATATGCCGAAAGTCATCAAAATGAGTTAAATCAAAAAATACATTACGTGTGTGTCCCCGCCATATTCTTTAGCATTGTGGGACTAGTTGCTTGCATTCCCAATGGTTTTATCACCTCTACTTTGGGGATTTCTTCCTCTGTTTTTGGCAATTGGGCCGGCTTAACCTTGGCGATTTTAATGATTTTCTATGCCAGGTTAAGTATCAAGACATTTATTTTAATGGCTGTATTCTCTATCGTTTGTTTATATGGAAATTACTACCTTTCAACAGTAGCCCCTTTACTCTTAACTAGTCTTGGCATTTTTGTAGTGGCATGGATTGGCCAGTTTTATGGACACAAAGTGGAAGGCAAAAAACCTAGTTTCTTGAAAGACATCCAATTCTTATTGATTGGTCCGGCATGGGTATTTGAAAAAATGACCCTTTAATTATGGATACTCGAAAGGACTACGTTTTAGAGAATGATCGGGTAAAACTTATTCCGCTTACCTCTAATCACATTAAAGATTTATTGCCCTACTCACTAAATGAACCAGACCTTTGGAAGTATTCTTTAGTTTCTGCAAGCGGAGAAAAAAATTTGAAGAATTACTTAAGTATTGCCTTATACAGTAGAGAAAAGGGAACCGCATACCCCTTTGTTGTATTGGATAAGCGAACCTCAAAAGTGGTTGGATCTACTCGATTTTATGATATTCAAAATCATCATGAAACAATTCAAATTGGCTATACTTGGTATGGTAAGGATTTCCAAGGTACTGGAATTAATAAAAACTGTAAATTTTTACTTCTTGAATTCGCTTTTGAGTCATGTGATATGAAACGAGTAGAATTTAGGGCTGATGCCCATAACGCTAAGAGTATAGCTGCCATGAAAAATATTGGATGCAAAAAAGAAGGCATTTTAAGAAGCAACTGCAGTAGTACCACCGGCAGAAGAGACAGTATTGTTCTTAGTATTTTACAATCTGAATGGGATTCATCCGTTAAAAAGAATCTATCCAAGAAACTATGATTGTAAAAGAAAATCCAAACCTTTTTCACAAAGAATACAACGCACTTCAGAGATATTCCAATTAGGAGCATGCGGATATCGTGGACCTACAGAAATAAGGTGCTCTTTTGAACGCTTCAGTTTTATCTGCCTAGTGTACGAAAAGGAAGAAATTATTGGCTTTGGAAGAACATTTGATGATGGCAGATATTACGCAACTATTTGTGATGTTGTGGCTGACACTATGTTTCAAGGTAAGGGAGTTGGGTTTTAAATTGTCCAAAATCTTCAAAATCGACTAGAAGGTTATTTATTCATTACTCTAACCGCAGCTCCAGGAAAACACGGGTTTTAGACCAACTAGGCTGGAAACCGCAAATGCCCTTATTTGGCCCATAAATAAAAAACAAGAAAAGGAACATTCTTACCCTTTTTGCTTATTCTTCTTCCCCAAACCAAACCTTTTGGCCACAAATATTTTTAAGCTGGTTGAACTTGGCGAAATTACTAACCCATCAATTTCATAAAACTGATTCACAGTAGATGCCGTAATACCCGCTAGCCAATTCTTTGCTTCATAACCCATGGCTATATTAGCATCAAATCGAAAAGCCAAACCTGCATCTACCTCTACGGATTCATCACTTAAGGTTAACCGAATTTTTTTTGCTCCCAAACCAGGAACCAGGGTTCCATTAATAAAGAAATTCTTTTTGATTACCCACGTATACCCATAACCAAAAGATACTCCGTAAGTACGTGACCAAATGGCTAAAACGCCAAACTGGTTTTGGATGCTATCTGGTAAATTGGCATCTCCCAAAGGAACTTCACTCGTAGAGGCATCATAGGTTAAATAACCACCTAGAGCAATACTACCTGCACTTTTCTTTTGTATCGCATTCCGGACATAAGCAGATTTAAAAGAAAATTTCTCGTGATTAAAGAAATACAATCCGGAAAAATTCAAACTAAAAGTTTCTAATGACGGTATCTGAATATGATTCCCTGTAGTTGTATCAAGATAGTTTCGCAAGTGGAAACCTTTATACCGTTGTAGGTTGATAAAACCAGAGGCTTGATTGCCATATAACCCAATATGAAGATCTTGTTTACTGGTTTCTCCATAACGTTCTATGTCCTGGGAAGAAGATGGTAAACCAAAGTTGACAGCAATACCAAACCACTCATAATTGACTCCTAAGCCTAAACTTATTTGCCCCAATGGAGATAATTGCATCTCCGTACCAGAATTAACATGGCGAATATTAAGGTCATACGATCTCATTAGAGATCGTACATTCATCATAAGATTCTCCGAGACATCCTGATAATAAACACTAGAATCCAGACGTAATACATCCAGACTATCCTTAACCTCTTGGGCCACAAGGCTAGCATTTGACAAAATAAATACCAGTAATACGGTAACGATTTGTTTCATACTTCGGCTTTAACGCACCTTCAAAAGTTTATTTATGGAATAAATGTTCTACTTATTCCGCCTAAACAGTTATCCATACTCCAATGTGAACTCCCATAAAAGAAAACGGCAAAATTAAAAATCCCCGTAATATATAAAGGTACACCCACTCCTTTTTAATCAAAATGTCAGGAATATTAACTATAAATCAAAGGTCTAATAATTAGTTATTTCGAAAGATATTTTGGTGAATCAATAATTAAAGAGATTAAAATTTTGTAGAAACAACTCATCTTACTCTCCAGCCTAGATTTGTCCCAGAAATTAATGAAGCACATCCCCAAGCTTCGAATGTTAAAATAAATTAAAAAGTAAAATGATCAAAAAATTATCACTCTCTCTACTCGCAACAATGATGATGACATTCTCTTTTGCAGTTGGCTATCAAATTACCGACTTAAAAATTGAAACTCATGTAGCCGACACGAACAATGTTGATGAACCAGTTGACACCAAAGGAATTTCAGTTTCACCGGCACACTTTCATTTAAATCTTAAACCAGGTGAATCCAAAACCTACAAGATTAAAATGAACAACGATTCGGAATCAAAAAAAGAGTTTAAGGTCAATATGTATGACTTTAACATGAACGGAAAAGGAAAAAGTTCTTTCTTACCTGTAGGAACAGGAGAGTTTTCACTTTCAAAGTGGATGAATGTAACTCCAACCTTCTTTGAGTTAAAACCAGGAGAAAAAAAGGAGATTTCCTTTACGGTAGCTGTACCAAACGATGAATCAGGTAACCGGGCTGCATGGTCAATTATAATGATTGAACAAGCAGAGGCTAGAACGCAATTACAACCTGCTCAAAAAGGTTCTGGAACCGTAGCACTAGGTGTTGTGCCAACATTCGCCTTCGGAGTATTTGTATATCAAAACCCACCAACTGTTAAAACCGATAATGTGGAAATGATTGGTTTCAAAATGGAAACAGAAGGAAAGGAAAACACCATTTATCTTCAAGCAGAAAACAGAGGAAACGGGATTGCATATTGTACTTCATACATTGATATGATCAACAATGCAACAGGATCTAAAACAAGATTAACCGTGAAAAAATTCACAATCGTACCCGGTTTAATTAGAGACTTCGTTTTCAAATTACCCGCAATGGTACCAGGAGAATACACTGCCATAGGAATCCTTGATTATGAAGGAAATGAAGAAATTCAGGCAGCCAAAATGCAAGTAACAATAAAATAGAAATAAAAATTTTTTACTAACCAATAATCACTAATTATTATGAAAAAAGTAGGTTTACTTACAGCAGCGATGATGATCGCAGGAATGACAACTGTTAACGCACAGTTAATTGATGAAAAAGACGTAACAGTAACACTGGATTTACAGCCAGTATTACAATTGGACATGTCTACACCAGACCAAATCGAATTCGTATTTGACGATATCGATGAGTACTACGCAGGAATTACCCATTACGGAGCAACTATCTTAAAAGTAAGCTCAACAGTATCTTGGGATTTATATGCAGTTGGAAGATCAACTGGAACTAACGGACCAGAGTTTTGGGATCAACAAATTGATTACGGAAACTCAAATCCAAACGCACAACCAAACTTACCATTGAGTTTATTAGAATTACGTCAAGCGCAAGCAAACAACGGTTCTGGTGCTGCAACTGGTGGATTTGCTGATTACTCAGGAGCTTTTTCTCCTTCTTCAGTTCCAGCAGGAGGTAACTCTTTATATGTAAACGGTGGTACTAACACTGCACCATCAGCTAACGATAAATATATCGCTGGACACGCTGGTACTTCAGGTGTTGCCGGACAAGATTTCATGGAAGGTGGATCTTACATGAATCAAAACGGAGTTAACTCTGATTACTATTACGTAATTGATTACAGAATTTTACCAGGTTTACCTGCAATTTTCCCAATGGCTCACGATGCTGATGGTGCTACTGCAGAAGACCTTGTATCTGTAAACGGTGCAGGTGCATACGCTGAACCAGGTGTATACACAATGTACGTACAGTACATCTTATTGGAAGACCAATAGTCACCACAGAAATTTAAAGGAAGTGGCTTAAGAAGCCACTTCCTTTTTCACTAAAACTATACGATGCACACCACTCCCCCAATCAAATCATTATTTGTTTTAGTAGTTACACTACTATTATTTGCAATAGCTCAAGGTCAAGTACACTGTGGGCTAGTTCAAATAGAACCGAACTCATCGGTAAATGCAATGATGACCTTTGACTCCTTTTCAAAATACACCGGTGGCTATACCATCAACGGAGTAGCTAAGATTAGGGTAAGAGTTGAAGATAAAGCGGTAATTGATCCGTTATGTTCTTGGAATCTAACCATGATTGTTGACAACAATCCAGCGGCAGGTACTCCTGCTAACGAATGGGAAGAGTTAAATCTATACGGAATAGGATCAGGCCAAAATCCATTAGTAGATGCTCTTGAGATTAGAATTAGAAACAGTTGTGGAACCTCTCCAATGGACGGTATCTATACCAGTTTCTCAAACAACATGGACATCATTGACATTATAGCGCCAATGTTGCCAGTAACACCAGCCGGAACTTGTGCAATCAACACCAATGGACCAGGGTCATATATGACCAACTATGACGAGTTCAATTTTACCATTGACATCCGTGTAAAACCAGGTTACGATTTCAATCCTGGAATTTTTCAACTAAACGTAAAATTTAAATTAGAAGAGAATATTTAAATAATGTTTACTCCCCACTCCACATATTATCCTCACTTAAAAGCAATCATTTTGATGATGATGCTTGTTACCAGTGTAGCCAGTTTTTCTCAGGTTAGGGGAATCAATGGTGATACCTTAGTGGCTGTTGACGGAGATACTTCTACAGTTGAAATTGATACTACAACAAACATTACTAAAACACCAGAATTACTTCCTAACCAAGTAAACGCCTTTTTCACCGATGAAAAAATGGAGTTGAAAAAAGGAGAAATCATTTCCAATGTTCTAACTATCGTCAATAAAACAGCCGAAGAACAAGTGTTTATGATTGACATTCTGTTTCCTGCAGGGTGGATGAATTTAACAGACAACAAAGCCTACAGACTTCAACCGGATCAAAAAATATTTGTACCCGTAATTCTTATTCCTCAACAAATGATGAATAGTAATACGGAAATTCTTATCAATACCTTTTTAGTTAACGAAGAAGACGAGCAATTAGCAAGTACCTATTTTACCATGTTTACTAGAAAACTAGTTTCTTGGGAAGCAGCTATTCAAGAAGGGTCTCGTTTATACTTTAGAAACGGTGAAACAGAAAAAGACTTTACCTATTCTATCATTAATACTGGAAACTTCAGTCAAGATATTTTAATTGGACATAAAGTAAACGATGGCGAAATGGTATTGAAAGATACCAATAACATGATTTTAAAAGATCGTGCTAACACCATTACTTTATTACCTGGACATGATACCACTATTGCGTATAGAGCTACAACTGGAGACACAGACAAAAGAAACTTCAGAAAAGTTTCTATTCAAAATCATGACCCTAACTCTACTTTAAACTATAAAAAACATACACTATATATTAACTCATCTGAGCCAAAAGGTTTAGGTAAAGATATCTACAAAAAAGGAAACAAGATAGATTTAGTTAAGCTTCCTAACCAAACTAAAGTTTCTCCTTACGGATACCCGAATCTTCCGTTAACCGTTGAAGCCAACGTTCAAAACATTCTTTCTGATTTTACTTTCATGTCTATTAACATGAGAGGATTTAAACAAATCAACGACCATGCAAGCATTGCCTATTTTACGCAGTTAAATTATTCACAAGCGTATTGGAATGACGACCTATTTAAATCAGTGCCTTGGTACATTGGTTACTATGATAGAAAAAGTACTATTGAAGTAGGACAAGTTAGTGGTAACCTAATTGGAGTTTACAACTATGGTCAAGGAGCTAAAGTTTCGCATAGATATGCTGAGAAACAAAAATCTTCTGCTTTTTATGTACGTAGCCCTCAATTATTTCAAGAGGCAAAAACCGAATCTTTTGGTGTGGGTCATGAATTTAAATTAAGTGAAGATTTCAAAATCTCTGGAAAAGTGGGTCGTGGAATTAATAACCAAACAAACACGGTTATTGATGTTGCTACTTTAAGTCCTTCATTCAATATCAAGAGAAAATTCTTTGTGAATTTAATGGGTGCGGGTTCAAAAAGAACGGTTAACGCTCCAGGTAGAAACTTAGAAGTTACCGGATATTTATTAGGGGCTAATTTCTCTACCAATTACTTTGATAAGAAAGTAAAAACAAGTGTTTCAGGTAGATATAATGACCCCAACTTTAGTTATGGAGCTTTAGAAAGATTAACAGGTACGCACAGAACTTCTATTAACCTAAAACCAGATTTCAATATTTACATCAATAACAATTACCAGAACATGGTATCGTTTAACACTACTGGAAACAACGTTGCGTACACTCAAAAAATGATGTACAACAATGTTATCTTTAGTAAGTCAACTAAACTAGGAACGGTTCAACCGGGTGTATTTTATAATATTTCTGACTACCTAGCTAATCGCGTACATTCAAGAGGTCTTTCTTTTAGATTCTCGAATTTTGATTTTCATAAAAATATTTTGTCTTCTGTTTTTGTGAAGGCAGGATACAACGACCCAATTGATATTCCAGTAAAATCTGATTATTTCACTTTCGAAATGTCTGGTTTATTACGATACAGAGTATGGAACATCAGTATGAAATATAACTATGGGGCTCTATCTACCAATGCATTGGTTAACATGCAACGTGAGGGTGTAACACCACAGTCTTTCAGACTTTCAGTTCAAAACCAATATTTATTTAAAAACCCACATTACATTATGGAAAACGCGGTTACGTATAACTACAATAACCGTTTCAATGGTCATAATGTGGGACTATATCCAAAATTCTATTACTTCACTAATTCAGGTTGGAGATATGGAATTGAAACTAACATTACTTATTCGTCAAGTAACTATTCTTCTGTTTACAACTCGTATAACGTAAACAATTCATTTTCTGAAGATCGTGGTGCATCTACTAACAGTAACGTAAATTTAAATGTGAGTGTACGTAAAGAATTCGGAATTCCAGTACCATTTGCAAAAAAGAGACACGCAACAAATACCATTCAAGCCTTTTATGATGTAAACGGTAATAGAATGAAAGATAAAGAAGATCCAGTAATGGAAAACATCATTATCAGAATTGCAGGAAACGAAGTAATTACCAACGCAAAAGGTGAAGCTGAAATTTCTAATATGCCGGTAGGAACTTACCCAATTTCAATTATTGCATTAGATAAAATGGAAGGTTGGTTTCCTGAAATTGCAGATTCAATTACTATTCTTAATAGCGGTCAAATTCTTATTCCGTTTATGAGAGGTGTTAAAGTATACGGAGATGTAATTCTAGATCGTCAAAAAATTGCTATTGCCGATGCAGATAAAGTATTTGATATGTCTCGTATTAAAATTACTGCTTCTGGAGGAAGAACGTACAATACCTTAACAGATATTGATGGTCACTTTGAGTTTTACCTTCCAAACGGTGAATATACTTTAACTATGGATGAATCCATTTTAGGTGATACTTACAAATTATCAAAAAATAATATCCCTTTAACCTTAAAATCTTCTCAAGACGGAGTATACATGTCTTTCTACATTGTAGAAAAAAGACGTAAGGTTCAATTTAAAACCTTCTAAACTTATTCCCATTTCAGCAGTAATTTGAATGGAATTGGATTCTATCTTTGCCGCATGAAATTTGACGATTACCATATTACCGAGCGGATAAAGGAACAACTACGTAAATTAGATTACAGACGTCCTACTGATATCCAATACAAGGCAATCTCCCCTATTCTTCGGGGTGAAGATGTTTTGGCTATTGCACAAACCGGTACAGGTAAAACAGCCGCTTTTGTTATTCCTATACTGGAAATGATTCAACGCAAAAAAAATAAACAACGCGCTGATGGAATTAAATGTGTAGTCATGGCTCCTACTCGTGAATTGGTGGTTCAAATTTCGGAGGTTTTTGAAACTATTGGCAAGAAAACTCAAGTAAAAACCTTAGCGGTTTATGGCGGTGTGGAACAAGATCCTCAAATCAAAAAACTAGAAAAAGGCGTAGATGTAATTGTAGCTACTCCAGGTCGAATGTTTGACCTCATCAACCAACTTCATATTCAATTACGTAGGGTAGAGTTTTTGGTACTGGATGAGGCCGATCACATGCTTGATCTTGGTTTTTACAAGGATATTGAAGATGTAAAAAAGTACATGCCTAGTAAACATCAAACCTTATTCTTTTCGGCTACCATTAACAAGAAGATTAAAAAGTTAGCGCATTCATTAGTTCGCAACCCCATTCGTATTCAAATTTCACCTAAAGATCCTGTTTCTAAAAACGTAGAACACTCCGTGGCTTTTATTGAAATGGACGATAAACGATTCTTTTTAGAGCAGTTTATTAAAGATGAACCAGAATCAAAAATCTTAGTTTTTGTACGAACCAAAGTCCGTGCAGAACGGGTGCGTAATGCCATGGACCGGGTGGATATTCATACTGAAACCATTCATGGTGACATTGTTCAGCAACATCGAGAAAAAGTGTTGGCCAATTTCAAATCAGGTAAAAACCGGGTTTTAATTGCTACCGATGTAAGTGCCCGTGGTATTGATATTCCGGATGTTGACTTTGTGGTAAACTACGACTTACCAGATGAAAGTCCGGAAACCTACGTTCACCGTATTGGACGAACTGGACGTGGTAAAAAGAAAGGTATTGCCGTTTCTTTTTGTGCCGAATCAGAAAAAGAGATGCTAACTCAAATTGAAGAATTCATTACCAAAAAAGTAAAGGTAATTGACATCGCTAAAGATGATTATCATGATATTCTTTTCGCCTCTAGCGATCAAGCAGACTCCATTGCCATGATGATGAAAGAAATTGAAGAGGTAGAAGAATTCAAGAAAAAGAAAGCCGGTAAGAAAAAAGCAAAGAAGAAAAAGAAGAAGTAGTTTAAAGTCCGAAGACGGAGTCGGGAGACCGAAGATGGAAGTTTATTTTCAATAAAAACATTGAGTTGAGCGTGGCCTCTAGGCCACGTCTCGTTTTAACCAGTCGTCCCGACTGTGTTTTTATTTCAATTAATCGTTTTCTCAATCCCCCTGTCGTTCGTTCCTCACTCCTGTCCCCCTCCTCCAAGGGGGAGTTGAACTATTACTTTCATTTAATGATATTGCAATTGCTCTACATCTTTTGTATAAAAAGCGAACTTTTATTCTTAGGCTTGAATTCCCCCTTGTCGGAGGGGGAGAAATCCTGACGGAGGAAGGATTAGGGGGATTGAAAATAACATTGAAAAAATGTCGTAGCGAAAGACGCTACGACTAACTTATTTCTGATTTCACGTCTTCCGACTTCAGTTCCCGAAAATGAGCCAAATCACAGATTTGGATATTTTCGGAACTCCCGACTTCTAAACCACCTCCCACATGGTATTTACATAATATTGTTTGGAGTCAAAAAAATTAGCGGAGGTAACAAACCCGCATTTTTCAGATAAATGGTTCAAATTTTTTACGGAGTATTTTCTACTGATTTCGGTATGAATACACTCCCCTTTTTCAAAATTCACTTCAAAATCTAATTCAGAAAACCGTACTACCTGATCTACTAAAGAAACCACATAACTCCTTGCCTCGCCTGTTACAGGCTCATACATGGCGTAATGTTTAAATTGATTAAGGTCAAAATCAGCACCTAGCTCATTATTCATTCTAACCAATAAATTCATATTAAAAGATGCGGTTATGCCGGGTTTGTCATTATAGGCTTCCAGTATTATATCTGGATCTTTTTTTAAGTCTACACCTAGTAATAGCTTATCGTTGGGTTTAAAATAACCCTGTAATTTCTTTAAGAATCTATCCAATCGCTCTACTTGAAAATTACCAATATTGGAACCCAAAAACATCGTCACATTCTTCCTTCCTGTAAACTGTTCCATATGTTTTAAGGCCTCAAAGTAATCCATATTTAAAGGATGTACATCTAACTCTGGAATCTCATTTTTGAGCATAGCCACCAATTCATCCAGTATATTTTGCGAAATATCTACGGGATAATAGGTAAAGTCAATACCCATTTTCAAAAAATGCTTCAACAACACCTTCGTTTTTGACCCATCTCCTGCTCCTAATTCAATAAGGTTAAAGGGCAACCCCTTCGGACATACTTGATTAAAAATAGCATCCTTTTGCGTTTGAAAAATTTCCATTTCCGATCGGGTCAAGTAATACTCAGGCATAGCCATAATCTGCTGAAAAATGGCATCTCCTTTTGCATCGTAAAAATATTTGGATAACATTACTTTTTGAGGTCTGCTTAATCCCTCCATGGTATCTGTAGCAAATTGAGATAGTTGAGTAGTAGTACTCATAAATTGGTTTTGACTTTTTTATTTGGCCAAACGAACGCCTGTAAATTGTGTTTTTGATGAGGCGGGCCAAAAATTTCTATACGTTGGTCTTGAATGCCCTTCAGGAGTAGCTACCGAAGATCCTCTCAATACCATTTGATTTACCATAAACTTACCGTTGTATTCGCCAATAGCCCCTGCTGCTTTTTTATAATGGGGATAAGCCAGATAAGCACTATTTGTCCATTCCCAGCGGTGTCCCCATTCAAATTCATCGCTCGCTACTTCCCATTCAAATTCGGTAGGTAAACGCATTCCCTTCCATTGCGCATAAGCCCAAGCTTCAAAATAACTAATATGCGTAGCCGCTTTGTGGGGATCAATTTCTTCTAATCCGGTTAATGAAAACTCAAACCACCCCCCATTAATGTGACGCCAATATAAAGGAGAGTCTATATTGTTTTCTTGAATCCAATGCCAGGCTTCATCATGCCATAAATTAAAGTCTTGATATCCTCCGGCTTCCACAAATTCCATGTACTCCTCATTGGTAACCAATCGATCGCCAATTTCATACGAATGCAAAAAAACTTTATGCACCCCTTTCTCGTTATCAAAATGAAATTCGTCTCCTTGATATCCAATATCATAAATACCCTCTTTTACTTTAACGAAATTCATTTCATTTTTTTCCAGTAAATTATCAATAGGATTTTCTAAGGCATAAACTGGAAACATTGGACTTTCACCCAAAATATATTTTAAATCGGTCCACAACAATTCTTGATGTTGTTGCTCATGTTGCAACCCTAATTCTATGGTAGGTTTCCATGTATGAAACTGCTCCATGGTCATGTGTTCCATAAACAAAACCATTTGATCATTTACATAAGAGCGGTATTCCAAAATATTTTCCACTCCGGGTCGAGTTATATTGCCCCTACTTGCTCTACTTACGCGTTCTCCAATATTATTATAGTAGGAGTTAAATAAATAATCATATTCTTCATTGAAAACTTCATATTCAGAATTTACCTTTAATACAAAAGTTTCAAAGAACCACGTAGTATGGGCCAAATGCCATTTAGGCGGACTTACATCTTCAATAGGTTGTGCCACGTAATCTTCAATTTGCAAAGGGGCACAAATTGCTACTGTTCTGTTCCGAATAGTTAAAAAACGTTCAATTAAAATAGTATTCATTTTAAAGTTATTTATCTCTCAAACATATTTTCACTCGGTTAAAACGGTGGGACAGCCGACTTAATTCTTAAAATATTGCAAATACCTGAAGATATTTAATCGTGACTATTGTATTTATTATGCAAGCATACTATATTTGAGAGCTCATTAATATTGATTTCTGTCTCTTATACACATCTCCGAGCCCACGAGACTCCTGAGCATCTCG
>CAJXPI010000020.1 GCA_913057875.1 uncultured Flavobacteriales bacterium | reverse complement strand
CAGAGTAGGTCGTCGGCAGCGTCAGATGTGTATAAGAGACAGGCTAAGGATTGCAACTTTAATTCGGTGGAAACAATTTCTTCTGCAAAGCCATCTAATTTACTTAACGACAGTTCTAATTCTGACTCTAGATCAACTAGCTCCTTAATTTCTGTTAGGTTATGTTTGTGTAAAAGGTGGTTAACTTTATCTAAAGAACCTCTTAAATGTTCTGCCTTTTCCGGATTGGCTTCCACCAATCCACTTTGATATTCTACTTCCGCATGAATATCATCTAATTCAATCACCACACTATTTAGACGCTCCGCCAATTCGGTATAGGTACTGCTCAAATTCTTTGCCTCTTCTAATCCACTTACCGCAGATTTCAATAACCCTAAAGCATTCACTTCATCTTCTGCAACATAATGCGAGGCTTGTTGTAAACCAGCTTGAATAGCATCGGCATTTTCAAGTATATCTAGCTCCTTTTGAATTTCTATAAAGTTTACTTTGCTTAGTTCCGCTTCTTCAATCTCCGATAATTGAAATCGTAAATAATCTTCCTCTTGGCGAGCCGTTTTCTCCTGCTCTTTTAGGCTTTCTAATTCCAAACTCAAAGCCTTCCAATTCGAAAAATCATTGGAAAACTTGGCAACGTCTTTATACACCTTTCCAAAAGCATCTAAAAAAGCCAATTGATAAACTGCCTTTAGCAACAATTGATTTTCATGTTGCGAATGGATATCTACTAACTTCTCCCCTAGCTTTTTTAATACGGAAATAGTAACCGGAGTATCATTAATAAACGCACGTGATTTACCGGAAGGAATAATTTCTCTTCTCAGATTTGTGCTTTCCGGGTAATAATCTAAATCATGGGCGGTAAAGAACTCCTCCAATGCATAATTCTGAATATCAAACTCTCCTTCGGCTACAATCTTTTTATCTGGGTTTCCTTTACTGGCAAGGTTGGCGCGCTCACCTAAAATTAAGGATAAAGCTCCTAAAATAATGGACTTACCTGCACCTGTTTCACCCGTAATAACGGTAAAACCAGATTTAAAATCAACCTCTAATCGGTCAATTAACACATAGTTGGAAACGCGTAGTGTAGTTAACATAGTGTATTAAATTACGTCTAAAATTTGAGCCACTCCGGCAGGTCTGGCCATGGTAAAACCTTCTCCGTATTTTCTATTGATTAAGCGTCCAAACTGGGCACCTCTTCCATCAATAAATTCCATAAAAGCTTTGGATGAAATTGGAGTTTCTGGCTCCTTAGAATTTGGATCATAAAATTGCGAAGAATACGCCAATATAGACTTGATTTTTCCTTCCCACACATCCGTTACATCTACCACTAAATCTGGATCCGTATAATGATCTTGAATGTAATGATACACCGCGGATGGTCGATGGGCTTTTTGCTTTTCTCCGTTTAATTCGGTTTCTATTTTTTGCAAACCTGAATAAAAACACGCTTCAGAAATTAACTTTCCTGCACGTCCATGATCTGGATGACGATCTGCCATAGCATTGGCCAAAACCACTTCTGGTTGGTAATGACGAACGTATTTGGCAATCTCTAACATATTCTCATTGGTATGCTGAAAAAAACCATCTCCAATATTAAGAATAGTTCTATCGGTTAACCCTAGAATCTTAGCCGCATTATGCGCTTCTACTTGACGTAGTTCAGGAGTACCTCTAGTACCTAACTCTCCGCGAGTTAAATCTAAAACGGCTACTTTTTTACCATCTTTAACGGCCTTTAAAATAGTTCCAGAACAACCTAATTCTACATCATCTGGATGTACACCTACGGCTAATATATCTACTTTCATATGCTAAAAATATTCGTGGATTTGCTAAAAAAATACCACCTTCGCAAATCTATGACAAAAATAGGATTGCTTTCGGATACGCACAGTTACCTCGACCCAAAAGTGTTTAAATACTTTACAAATGTGGATGAAATATGGCACGCGGGTGACATTGGAAATCCGGAGGTGACCGATGAGTTAGCCAAGTTTAAACCGCTACGTGCCGTTTACGGGAATATTGACGATCATGAAGTTCGCGCGCAATACCCCGAAAACCAAATCTTTACTTTGGATGGTATTAAAGTAGTCATCACCCATATTGGCGGATATCCTAACCGCTATTATCGTGGAATCCCTGAATTGCTAGCCAAAGAAAATCCTGATCTTTTTATCTGCGGACATTCGCATATCTTAAAAGTGTTGTACGACAAGAAATTGCAACTGCTACATTTAAATCCAGGGGCCGCAGGATTTCATGGCTTTCATAAGGTGAAGACCCTTCTACGATTTGAATTAAATAATGGAAAAATTGAAAATTTAGAGGCCATTGAATTGGGTCCGCGTTCCAGTAAGAAATAAAGTACAAAAAATTAGGGCTTTGGTTAACAATTATTAGCAGCTTAAATTTTAAATATCACTTTCAAAGTCCATCTTTGTCCACCTAATTTTAGTACATGTATAAAAACATTGATTCTACATTACAAGAAGCGTTGACTGAAAAGTTGAACATAAGTAAAAAACCGGTTCCAGGTGAATCATACATTCCAGTTTCAGCAAAATGGATTGAAGCGGACGATTTACTCTATGGTATTGATGCCACAATGGATGGTTGGTTAACCACCGGTCGTTTTGGCGAAACCATGGAGAAGGAATTAGCGGAGTATTTTGGATCGAAAAAAGCCTTATTGGTGAATTCAGGATCTTCGGCCAACTTATTGGCGTTATTCACGCTTTCTTCGCCTAAACTAAAAGACCGTCAATTAAAACCAGGTGACGAGGTAATTACTGTAGCTGCAGGATTTCCGACTACGGTAAACCCAATTGTTCAGTTAGGTTGTATTCCGGTATTTGTGGATGTAGATATTCCTACTTATAACGTAAACATTGAGCAATTAAAAGAAGCTATTTCTCCAAAAACAAAAGCCATCATGATTGCCCATACCTTGGGTAACCCTTTTAACGTGGCCGTTTTAAAAGAAATTGCCGATGAGCATAACCTTTGGTTAATTGAAGATGATTGTGATTCTTTAGGCTCTACTTTAAACGGACAAAAAACAGGCTCTTTTGGCGATTTAGCCACCTTAAGTTTCTACCCAGCTCATCATATTACTATGGGAGAAGGCGGAGCAGTGTTAATCAACAATTCTCGACTTAGAAAAATTGCGACTTCTTTCCGTGATTGGGGCCGCGATTGTTGGTGTGATCCTGGAGTTGATAATACGTGTTTAACGCGTTTTTCATGGCAATTAGGAGATCTTCCTAAAGGATATGATCATAAGTACATTTATTCGCATGTTGGATTTAATCTAAAGGTGACAGACATGCAAGCCGCTATTGGTTTGAGTCAATTGCGTAAAGTAGACAAGTTTGTAAAAGCACGTCAATACAATCATAAGCTTTTGGGAGAAATGTTAAAGCCATTTGAGTCCGATTTCATTTTACCTCAAGCTGAAGAGGGTAGTAATCCTTCATGGTTTGGTTATTTGATTACTGTTAAGGAAGGCAGTAAAATTGACCGTAATCACATTGTTCAGTATTTAGAAGAAAACAAAATTGGTACGCGTTTATTATTTGCCGGTAACTTAATTAAGCAACCGGCTTATAAAGATGTAGATTACCGGGTTATTGGAGACTTAAAAAACACAGACATCATCATGAACAATTCGTTTTGGATTGGGGTATGGCCTGGTTTAGACAAATCGCATTACGATTATATTATTGAGGTACTGGAAAAGTATTTTAAAGAGTTTGCTTAATCGCAGAACGAAAAAGCCAGTTTGACATCTCAAACTGGCTTTTTTTTTATTTCATTACATACTGTATCCCTACTCCTTTCAATATCCAACCTAAAATAGGTTTTCTTAGAAATTGTTGGCGGTCTTTCTGGTTTTCCGATACCAACCAAATACCCAAGGTTTCTGGTTTACAACTTACCCTTTCAGTAGACACATGGATAATATGCTCATCATACGCGCCAAAACGGATAACCGGTTCACCAGAGTTTCGATAACCCTTTGTCTGTTTCTTCCATTTACGAAGGGGTAAATAGTAGCGGTTCATTTTTTTCCAAGCCTCCCAATCAAAATCCATTTGACCACAGTTACCGCAGGCTTGACTTTCAATTTTCCAGAATAACAAAAGTTCCGATTGTTGTTTTTCTCCGCACGAAACACAATGTAAAATTCCAGTTTGTGAAGTAGATTTAAATATAGCGGATGCAAACGGTTTCTTATGGCGAGAAAAACTCATCACCAAACGGATTACCCAAACGGCTCCTAACACCACAAACAAATACACCCCAAAGAAGGTCCAACTGTAAGCTGGCTCAAACAAAACGCCATCGTAAATACCATGAGCAAAAGCTGCCACTAAAAGAGATAAGATAATTCCACCCACATTTCTCTGTACTCGAAAATGGACAAATAAGGCCACTCCCATGATACCCGAAAAAGCCATATGACCAATGGTAGAAGTAAATGTTCTTAATGCTAAAATGGTAAACGGGGTTTCGGATCCCATAGCGTAAAATACATTCTCAATTACCGCAAAGCCAAGCGCAATACACGACATGTATAGTACGCCATCTACGATTTCATCAAAGTGTCTGCGAAACACTTTAAAGATAAGAAAGAAGGTAATGAGCTTAGCCAACTCTTCAATCAGTCCTACTTTATAAAATGCTTGCGCAAAAGTGTGTTCTACACTTACAAATGAATACAGAATGGTAGTTACAATAATGGACACCACTCCCCCTGCAGCAAAACTTGCGAACAAGACTTTAAAGGGTTCCTTTTCGTATATGTCAAACCTACGAAGCAGTTGTATGTAGGCTAATCCAATAAGTACCGCAACGGCAACAATTAAACCCAATTGACTCATTAATTAGCCGTAGATTTCGTTTAGAATCCCCGCCAGTCGAACTCCCGCTTGTAACAAACGAAGGTTTACTTGGTGAATATGGTCATGAACGTATTTATACGAAAGGTTTTTGTCTTCTGGAATATCATAAATAGACTCTCTGTAAGAAACCGATTCTTCCATCCAGTTAATTACGGTGGCTGATTGCCATTTTCCAACCTCATCCTGAGTTGTTACATCAATCCATTTTGCATATTCGGTATAGCTCAATTGTTGCTTGTCAATCATTCCGCTATCCCATACTCTATGTAAATTAGACTTCGAGTAAAAGAACTTTAATTTCACATCATTCCCTCCTCTATCGGTTCCGTTACCTACATGTAAGGGTTGGTGCACATCACCTACTAAATGAATCAAGGATTTCAATGCAAATTGCTCATCTACACTAAAGTTTTTAGTCTTCAATTCTTCCACAAACTGATTAATCATTTTATTTACATCACCTTCTTCAGGTGCACCTTCATAATGACCGTTATCACTAATAGAACAATAATGCCACGCATTCATATGACGTTTATCCGATTCCGATTTAATAAAGTCCATCCAATTGGATACCATTGCCACATCTTCTTTACCTAAAGCTGCCATAACATTTTTGTTTGCCTTTTTACTCATATGATTCATGGCAACCTGGCCCACTACCCGATGACCGATGGCTCCCCAAGAAAAACCTGAAAGAGGAAGATAAACAATGGTGACTAATAAACTAACGGATAAATACTTTTTCATTATTCTAATTTTGATCAGACAAAAGTATGTGAATTATTCCAGTTAATTCAAGGGTAAAAGAACAAACAAAATTAGATGCTAGCCTTATTTCCCTTCAACCTAATTGTAGCCACCGTTCCACCATATGGAGGAATATCAAAAGTTAGTTTTCCTTCTAAAAGATCCACAAAATCTCTGGTAAGAGTGAGTCCTAACCCGGCTCCCTTTTCGCCCATTGATCCAGACCGAGGGGAAACAGAATCACCCTTCCTTATAGAATTTAGAATACTATCAGAAATTCCCGGACCTTGGTCAGTTACTTTTAAAATCATTTCATTAGCAACCACCTCACACGATATTTGAATAATAGAACCAATGGGGCTAAATTTAATTGCATTGCTCAATAAATTTCTAAAAACGATAGTTAGAAGGTTTTCATCCGTTTCTAAATTTAATTCGCAAGCGCTATATTTCAATTTAATCTCCTTGGCATTCAATTGATAAGAAAACTGTGCGGTAACCAACTCCAGGGCTTCCCACAGTCTAACGTTTTTTCTATTGTACTTCTGGCCTTCAATCTGACCATTTGCCCATTCCAATAAATTATCTAGTACTAAAAGTCCACTCTCACCCGCAGCTAAAATGGCATTATTCATTTTTACATCCTCCTCCATGCTAAATTCCATACCACCAATTTTAGCCTGTTGGTAGGTAATAACCTGTGCAAGAGGAGATCTTATATCATGCCCAATAATGGACAACACTTTGTTTTTAAACGAATTAAGTTGCTTCAATTCTCTATTCTTTCCTATTACAATTCGATTCTGAACCCGTCCCTTTTGAATTAATCTAAAAAACAACAATAGGATACCGATGAGACTAGCAATTACAATACCTCCCAGTAAAAAAATAATGACTTTATTCTTTTCATTTAATGCTGCGATTTTTATTTCTGTTTCGAGTTTTTGTAATTTTTCCTGCTTTTGCTTCTCTTCTATTTCCCTATTCTTTTCCGCTATAATGAATGCCAGTTGTGAATTATTAATTTCATAATTAACACTATCTCTATAAGTTAGAAACGTCACGGCTTTTTCAAATTCTTTCATTTGGATATAGCAATATGCTAATTCGGCATACGCCATTTTTCGATAACTTGGAACATCCTTTTTATCAAGTAAATCAAGGGCTGCCAACAAAACCTCTACTGATTTTTCACATTGTTTACGTGTAGCATAAACCATGGATAAATTTATCAATGGTAAAACAGCTTCGGCACTATCTCCTTTTTCTAAAAGTAAATTAGCCGATTTTTGAACATAAAAAATAGATGAATCTTGATTAATTTCTCGATAACTACTACCTAACAAATTGTATATCAGGGCTTTATTTTTATATTTTTCTTGTGAGTCTAGATATTTCAAACCCATTTTTGCTATATGGATTGCAGAATCCTTTTTATTTAGCTCATAATAAATTGATCCTTTGATAATACAAACTATCCCAAGTTGCCCATCTGTAAGATCAAACTTCTGTTTTTCCAAATTTTTTAATACCAATAACCCCTGATAGTGTGCGCCAGCATCTCTATCCAAATCAGCCATTCTAAAAGATGTTCTAACAATATTAGCGGTATCCTTATTTAAGGTATAATATTCAAATTGAAGAAGAAGTACTGAATAAAGTTGGACCGAATTGTTTTGTTCCGTAAGTAACTCTCCTTCCAACTTCAACGAATCTAAATAATTTAGGTCACCACCAATTGCTAAAAAACTGAGTATAAAACATAAGCTAGTTCCTATTACTTTTTTCACTTGCATATATAATTGATAAAGAGGTTCTTGAGTTATAGCTAGAATAAAAATATAAGTTACTAAACTACACTTAATCTTTGTTTTAAACAAAAAGTGAAAAATGGAGTCAAAAAAAAAGCCTTTCATCTTACGATGAAAGGCTTAATCTTATTCTTGAATTCTTATTAAGCTAACAACTCCGCCATTTTAGAACCTAAGTCAGCTGGAGAATCTACTACGTGTACACCTGCTTCTCTTAAAATACGTTTCTTAGCAGTAGCTGTATCGTCCGCACCACTTACAATAGCACCTGCATGCCCCATTGTACGACCTTCTGGAGCAGTTTCACCAGCGATAAAAGCAACAACAGGCTTTGTACCGTTATCTTTTATCCATGCTGCGGCTAACGACTCTAAGTTACCACCGATTTCACCAATCATGATGATACCTTTAGTTTCTGGATCAGCTTCAAACATTTGAACTGCTTCTAAAGTAGTTGTTCCAATAATTGGATCACCACCAATACCAATTGCAGTAGTTTGACCTAAACCAGCTTTGGTAGTTTGATCAACGGCTTCATATGTTAACGTACCTGATTTAGATACAATACCAACATTACCTTTTTGAAAGATAAACCCAGGCATAATACCAATTTTGGCTTCACCTGCGGTAATAATACCTGGACAGTTAGGACCGATTAAACGAGCATCTTTATCTGTTAAGTATTCTTTGACAGTAATCATGTCTTTAACTGGAATACCTTCTGTAATACAAACGATTACTTTGATACCTGCTTCAGCAGCTTCCATAATAGCATCACCTGCAAATGCTGGTGGAACAAAAATGATAGATACATCAGCACCAGTTTTAGCCACCGCTTCAGAAACAGTATTAAAAACAGGTCTTTCTAAATGCTCTTGACCACCTTTACCTGGCGTTACACCACCAACTACATTTGTTCCATATTCAATCATTTGACCAGCGTGGAAAGTACCTTCACCACCAGTAAAACCTTGAACAATAACTTTTGAATCTTTATTTACTAGAATACTCATTTGTATGATTTATCAAAATTTTGAGCGCCAAAATTAACCTATTCAAATGTAATATCAAGTCATTTACAAGGGGTTTATTCACGGGTTTTCAAACTTTTTTAACAGGCATATTTAAAAGCAATAACTCTGATAAGAATTAAATTCTTTCGAGTGGTTTTCTTTAAGTCAGAAGTGTCTACCATCAAGCTTTATAAATCACGTAAACGCTATTAACTGCATAAGTCAATAGAAGAAATAGTTAATTATTTTCATAGTAGTTTAGTTAATTGGTACAATAGCTCTTGGCAAAGAGCTACTTCCTGCTTGTTTAAGAAAGCTTATTCCGATTAGTGATTATTTGTTGTAATTCGAATCCTAACATCGGTGAACTCTGGTTTAAGTTTTGATAAAATTTCATTTTGCATGTAATTTAAGTTGAAATCAGGTGGGTTAGAATAAGAACGTGAACTATGGAAGCGAATAGGTGAGTTTTGATTGATTGGGATTAGACTTCTAATGAAAAAAATAAACTTCGTAACTCTAATCCAAATCTAACCATCGGCTGCACCTGTTTTAGGTATTGATTAATTGCAATTTTTCTTGGATCAAAATTGGATTACTTCGTGATCCCCTTTTTTTGTTTGGGTAAAAAAAAAGGTCTTACAATGTAAGACCTTTTTTTTGGGTGAAAGACGGGATTCGAACCCGCGACCCTCGGAACCACAAACCGATACTCTAACCAACTGAGCTACAATCACCAAATATTGGACGGCAAAAGTAATTTTTTTAAGAAAATTGAACAGCGTTTTTCACAATTATTTTCACCTTTTTTTTTGATACATTTTACACCCTTAAGATTCAATATTTTACATTAAAATATTTCAGTAATTCTACAACATCTGGTAACATTTAGAGTTAACTCCCTATCCAATACGGTGATTTGGTTACTTTCGTTTTTGATACTTAAGAATACATTGAAAATATTACAATCTAAAACAGCAAAACAAACAGGAATACTCTTTGGAGCCCAACTTGCAATGGTAGGAATTGGATTTGGTATTAAAACCATCCAAACTCGATTTCTAGGTCCTGAAGGATATGGTCTGTACGCCTTCTTTGGTTCTGTTACTGGATTAGCTGTGCTCTTTTTTCGTCTAGGCTTTTTTTCCTCGCTACAGGTAGTGATTGCTGAAACTACAGATCATGAAAAGGAAAGAGAATTCTTTGGCCTGGGATTTATCATAAACCTTATTGTAGGTATTTTGTTTGGAGCGTTTATTTGGGTAATTTCTTTCTTTTTAGACCATTGGTTCCCAATTAATATGGGTTGGATTTTCCGATCGGTAGCTCCTTTGGCCATCGTAATTCCTACTCGGGCTCTTATTGAAGCTTTATCCGTAGGGTCAAATAAAGTTCAAATTGTTCCTATTTATGACAATGTAGCCAAATTTCTATTCGTTACCGCCCTTTTGGTGTTGGGAGTGTATGGAAAGTTATCCGTGTTGGATGCGATTGCATTTAACCTAATTACACTAATCATCTCCTTTTGGGTTATTTACCGTCAATTCAACCCTTCTTATCAAAATCTTCGGTTTAATTTCCAAGTGCTATGGAGGAAAGTGAAGTCTTATGGATTTCCATTTTACATAGGAAACACGGCTAATCAAAGTACTTTTAAACTTGATGAAATTTTTATTTCGTATTTCATCAATACTACCGTGAATGGGTTTTACACTTTGGCCACCATCATTGCCTCTCCTATGATTATGGGTAGCCAAGCGCTTAGTAATGCGCTTTTTAAAGATTTTTCTAAGCAAGACAGAATACCAAAAAAAGTTTTCTTATTCAACACCGCCTGGCTTTTAGGCTCGGTAGTTTTTCTATTCTTCACCTCCAAATGGCTCGTATTATTCTTTTTCGGTGAAGATTTTTCTGAAGTACCACAATACATTACGGGGTTATCAATTGCCTTTTTCTTTCAAGGACTTTATCAACCTTTTAATTTTTTAATGGCTAAATCTAAAGGTAAAGAACTACGTAATGTTCAGGTTACAGAAGCGGTCATCAATATTTCGGGTAATATTGCCTTAATTCCAATACTAGGCGTAACGGGCGCTATTTATACTAGTATCGTAGCCAAACTCATTCATTTTTTGGGTAAATGGTATTATTACCAAAAGTACACTTCTGGTAAACTGGGATAGTTTATGGTCAAAAAAAAAGGGGCCTAAGCCCCTTTTAAAATACTATTTCTATTTCTAGTTTAAATCACCCACTAATGGTAATTCATCATAAATAGATAACCTCAATACCATAGATACTATAGAATCCAATTGCATTACACGTGTAGCAACTTTTCCACCTAGAGCCTTGGTAAACTTGCTATTATATTTCTTGCGTATTTTGCTTCTTTTAACTTCATTCGTCAACATACTTTTCATTAAAACGGAAGCCTGTTCGTCTGTCATTTTTTCATATTGCTCACCATACTTCTTTAAATTCTCAATGCCTTGCTCTCTTAAAGTTAACAGCTCCGCTTCAAAAGCATCAAATATTGGCCAGAAAATTTTCGCATCCGCCTCATTCAAATTCATATTCTGAACAAATACTGTTCTTCTTTCGGTTTCAATCATGTAAGACGCAAATTTTGGGTCTAAGTCGGATTCCTGAGCAATACCTCCAATTACAGTTAAAGCGAAGGCAAATAGTACAATAAGCTTTTTCATTTTTATATTTTTAGTTTACACAAATGTAGTTTTTTTGATTCCAATTTCTGGTTAATATTAGATTAAAGCACTTTAGGATTTGTTAATAGAACCCTGTTGAAATATTCATGTGCTTGTTGCCTACCACTATGAAATTGAATGTAATTTGCGGTACACTATTTACACTTTTGTTGGCAATTAATTATGAATAACTCCATCCGAAAAACAACATTGACACGAGCCTTTCTTATTGGAATCGCTTTCCTTTTTAATATGACCGGGGTTAACTCTCAAATTAAACCTGCGGAGGAAGCCTTTAACCAAGCCATACTTGATTTGAGTCAAAACAAAATTGAAAAAGCCTCTATTGCCTTGCATGAATTATATCAAAGAGATTCTACCAATATGAATCTGGCCTATTTACTAGGTCAGAGTTACACTAGATTAGACACTAACTTAAACTACGCTATTTACCTACTTGAAAAAGCAGCCGATAAGTACTCCCCCAATTATAAAAAAAGAAGTTTTCATGAACGTAATGTATCTGAGTATGTTTATTACTACTTACTGATGGCGTATAGTTTAAACGGAAATTGTAGTCAAACCATTGGAACCCTGAATAAGTTTTACTCCATATATTCTTTTTCCAATGAATTTTACTTGGTAGAAGGACAACGTTATCATAGAGAGTGTCATAAGCGAGAAATTCCAATAGACTCGGCTGAATTAATTGTTTACCAGAAAGAAGAACAGGAGCATTGGGTAAGTACAAAAAGCATCACTTATACGAATAAACAACCTACTTATGGTGTTCAAATTGGTGCTACCTTAGCCCCTAAATATACCTGGGAATTTACGGGGGTAAAAAACGTAGAGGTTTATATTGACGAGAATGGTGTGTATCGCTATATCATTGGTAAGTTTGTGCATCCATTAGTCGCTGAAAGACTGTTAGAAGTTGTGAAAGAAGCTGGCTACCCCGATGCTTTTGTAGTGAACGTAAAAGACAAAACCAAATTTGGGGAAAAGGTGGTAAATATGGACTATAAACCTATTGACGATGAACTCGTAGGCAAAGTATTTTTCACCGTTCAAGTAGGTGCTTTTAAGAGTGAGACCATACCTGATGACTTGGCTTATTTATTTGTTGAATTAGATAGTATTAATGAGATTGTAGACGAAAATTGGACTTATTTAACCATTGGTGATTTTGATAATGTAACGGAAGCACGCTTTTATTTAGAATTAGTAAAAGATGTTGGAGTAAAGGATGCTTTTGTCACCGCGTTCAATTATAATCGAAAAGTAGATCTTCGTCAGGCAGAAGCTTATTTAGAAGAACAACAACGGCTTATTCAAGAAAAAAAGGAAAAAGAGGAGAAAAGGAAAAGGTCTGGAAAAAAAAGAAGGTAACAATATCTTTTTCTGTGCCGAAATGTTAAGTTTGTGACACACAAAATTTTGCGCATGTCTTCTAGTCTTTATGATTTATCCATATTAAGTGAAATGGTATATGGCGATACAGATTTCATGAAAGAACTCGTGGATACTTTTATTGAATTTGCTCCGGTAGACTCGGCAGAAATGCAGGAATTTGCAAAAAATGATGATTGGGAAGAAACTTCAAAAAAAGCGCATAAACTAAAATCTTCTATCCGAACCATTGGAGTTACTTCATTGTCGGATTTAATTCTGGAAATTGAACTAAATTCTAAAAACCAAAAAAAGCTAGGGGAAATCCCAAGACAAATTGATGAGTTTTCTGCTGTTTTAAAAATGGTATTAGAGCACTTAGCAACCGAAGATTTTGAAAATATCCCTCATGAATAAAGCCATAAAAACCGAAAAGGCCCCAGCTCCAATTGGACCGTACAACCAAGCAATATTAGCAAACAACACGCTTTACATGAGCGGTCAAATCGCTCTTCATCCTGAATCTGGTGAAGTAGTATCTAAAAGCATCAAGGAGGAAACTCATCAAGTAATGAAGAATGTAGGTGCGGTGCTGGAAGAAGCAGGCTTAAGCTACGTTGACTTGGTAAAATGCACCATTTTCCTTTCCAATATGGATGACTTTCCCGATGTAAATGAAGTATATGGAAGCTATTTTACTGGAAACTATCCGTCACGAGAAACAGTTGAAGTTAGTAAACTTCCCAAAGGGGTCAACGTTGAGATTTCGGGTATAGCCATAAAGAATTAAATAATTAAGCATAAAAAAACCGATGTGACTTGCAACTACATCGGTTTTTTATTGCCTTAAAGCAGTTTATTATCTAACCACCGATACTTTGGTAGTGATTTGTTCTCCCTTTTGGGTAACTACTTTTATCAAATAAACTCCATTTGACAAGTTATCAATAGGCATCTGATAAACCGAATTTTTAATATGAGTATTTCTCAATAACTCTTTTCCTTGAAGATCATATACTGTAATAGTTTCCATTTCCCCATGCCCCAACAATTGAGCAACTAAAAATTCTCCTTGAGAAAACACTTTTAGATTGCTAGCAGCCTCAATTTCATTAGTACCAACTGTAGTACCAGTATTTTCAAATTTTAATAGAAAACGTGAGGAATATAATCCCGTGTCCAAATGAACGGTATACGGATTCATTTTAATATCTATTGTCTGATTCAGCGTCTTATCCACTAGGTATACATGTACATTAGGTCCTACGTTTTGAAGTCGAGAAGCACTAATAGTATGTAACCCAGCATTATTGGAAGAAACCTGTAAGGAAACAGCATACGACTTATTATCGGTTACTTCCTCAATAGCCTGAATCGTATATGGATTGCCATCAATTAAAGAAGCTATTGTAATTCCTGTTCCTGCTTCACCTTTAACGGCATCACTTTTAATATCATAACCGTTGGTAGATTCTTTGTTAAACCCTACCGCACATTGATTAAAATTTAAAGAGTCATTAGTAATATCTAAGTAAACAAATACCTCTTCCGGTTCCTCTTCGGTTTTAAATAAATCTGCATTGTTACCTGTTACGCGCATGGCATTTGTAAATTTCAAAGGCGCATCAGATAAAGCGTATACCCAAAAGGCCTGAGCCGTGGCAACATATCGAGTGGCAGTACCTCCATTTGCCGATGTACCCACATTATTTGCAAATACCGCATAATCATCTGATTGGTGATAATCCGTACCATTTTGTTGATCGTCTACCCAGAAATGAAAACCTCCAGCAATAACCCCACTATTTTCGGCATAAAAAGCATTCAAATCAATAGCACATGGGTATGGATTACCCACTAGGTTCCAGTCATCCAAATTCCAGTCCGGTTTATTACCTAAAGAAGTTTCATGCAAATTAATTGTTACATCTCCATTGTTTACCTTACCCTCAATTACTCTATTATTAGCACTCGATCCAGGAACAAAATAACCTCTACCCACATCCATAACCCCATCTGCACCAGTTATAATGAAAGATGTATTAAAAGTAACACTATTCCCATTACAAGTTGTACTGTACCCATTTGGATAGTCGTATAACCAAGATTGTGAAAAGGCATCAAACGTATAAACATCACATGGATTAGAAAACTTAAATACTTCACTTAATTCAGCGGCTTGAAGGGGAGAACTCCAACTATTATATTCTGAACTAGAGGCCGTTCCATTTCTTACAATTTTATACACACCGTTTCCAGAATTTTCATCATTTACGGAGTTTTGTACTAAAGACCCTTTATTCTCAATAAGAAAGATACCTTCATTGGCAATCGCTCTACACACCGTTAATGTTTTTTCCTCCTCTACAGTAACAGTTACCCCTGGAGAAATGATTAAATCTCCAATGACCATATCTGCGGGTATGATCATATCTGCAACAGCTTGTACAGTAGTATTACAGGTCGTTGAAGGCAAAGCCCCTCCCGTATACGGTGTAAAAGTACTTCCTCCTCCAATAGGCGCAGCCAGGTAGGTAATAGACCCTATTGTTGCCGGGGGTATACAGCTTTGCCCTGTACATCCATTAATGTCGCCATTACTAGAAAATGTGGCATTACCATTTGCGATATCAATTTGACCATATCCTATCAGCGAGGCGTTATTTTGAAGTGTCAAATTTTTAATTTCCACCTCACTATTAATTTCAACTGTTCCTGAAGCAAAGCTTACGGTTCCATTCTTCCAACTAGCATCTTCATTAATAACCAATGAACTGTAATTGACCAAAGTAAACTGGTTCATATACCATGTTCCACCTGAACTAAATCTAAACTCTCCTGGAGAATAGTTTGCCATTGTGCCATTCGTGGTATTTAAATCACCCGAAACTTCAAAATTCTCAGAATAGTTTGTTAATGTTATTTGTGTGATATTCAACTCCCCGCCTGGTTCAACAGTCACAGTTGAACCTGATTGAAAAGAGGCGCTCCATTTAAATTTTAGTTCACCTCCTGACCTTACGGAAATACTTCCGCCATTTTGAAGATTAAGACCATACAAAATCACCTCGTGAGATATGACAAAGTCGTCAGAAGAGTTCAAATTTCTTCCTGGTGTACTTGGTGACCAAGAGTTTTTACCGGTAGTTGTATAAGTGGTCGCCATCACAGCTTGACCAATTCCCAAAAGAACGAAAATAAGAAATAGTGTGAATTTTCTCATAATTGCAGTTTTTGATTAATAATTCCCTGTGCGCGAAAGTAGTAGAACTATCAAAATATCTGCAATTTCTTTAACTATTTGGGCTGAAGTAGTTGAATTATGGTGTGAACTTAATAATTGGCACGGAAACGTTCAGGGTTTCAGGGCTTTTTTTGTCCGAAAATGGAATAAACCATGGGCATATTTCGCCCCATTTTTTCAATAATAAACTTCCCTGGCTCCATTTCTTGAGTACCTGAAAAACAATCGTATGGTGAATAATCATACTCTTTTAAATCCAAGATTTGAATCCCTACTCCAATCAATGCATTAATCACCTCTCCCAAACCATGGTTCCAAGAAACATTTTTAGTACACAAATCTTCCGTTCCATCGGTATAAGACCCTTGTATTTCCACAATGGCTTCATCATTAAAATAGCGGTATTCCACTTTTGAAAAATCATCGTTAAACATCCAAACTACAGGATGAAATTCAGCAAATACAAATTGACCTTTTGGTTTTAAGAAATGTGAAACCACCGAAGCCCATTTGTTAATATCTGGCAGCCAACCAATGGTTCCGTAACTGGTAAAAACCACATCAAATTTTTCATCCAGCACCTCTTTCAACCCGTACACATCACAACAAATAAAACGAGCTTTAGAATCTAGCCTTGAAGCTAATACATTGGCCTTTTCAATCGCCACATCCGATAAATCTACACCCGTTACCTCGGCTCCCAATCTTTCTAATGAAAGGGTATCTTGCCCAAAATGACATTGTAAATGCAGTACTTTTTTTCCGTTTAAATCTCCAAGAATATTTAGTTCTATTTCATTCAATGAATTTCTGCCTTTTAGAAAGGATTCATTATCATAAAAAGAGGAATCAAAATGAATTTCTGTTCTTTTGTTCCAAGAAGCTTTATTAATGTCTAGGTATTGATCTTTCATTTTTTATTCGTTTCCAGTAAAAGGAGGATATTGATCTACCAAATATAACTGATACCCAACAATACGCAATAACCACCGCAAGGTTCCTACTTGAAAATCAAACCACTTTTCTGGATACTTTCCAGTAAACAAAACCACCCAAAAGGCCACAAAAACCAGGATACTATTCCATAAATTACGAAACGACCAAATAAACACATGCGGGATAAGCAAAACAGAACCCAATATGAACCTCACTAAGACCGATAAACGATCAATGGGCTCTTTGGTTTCAAAATCCAATTTCAAATAATCCACTTCCGGGTTCAAACCAAACTTGGGATACGTATCTGTAAGATTGTATGCACTGGCATGCACTCTACTTAACCACCTCATTCCATGGATTAAATATTCCTTCGTTTTAATTGGATACTCTCCTTTCAATAAAATGTAAAAGGTAGCATAAAGCCAAAGAATCTTCGCCCACAACAGCACAAAAGACAATAGAATCAAATGCGGTAAAACGATGTACAACCACCCGAATAATAGTCGTAAAACTAATTGAGCTCGTGAATAAGTGGCTTGTCTTTCTATGTGCAAGGAAATCATAATTCAAATTTTAAACAAATCTAGTTTTTTGTGGGCATCGAGTACCCAAATAGTGCGCAAAAAAAAGCCTTTGAGCAAACTCAAAGGCTTCTTATTATTTATGCGTGTATTCTCCCTAAAAATGCTTGTGGTTGAAATCAACAAATTCTTTTTTCAGATCAAAGTAAATTTTTTCAAACACCTCAAATTCTGAACGTAACGCTTTGTATTTCTCCATGGTTACAGAATTGTGAAATACAGAACCTTCAATAGATTCACGACCAATTGCTTTTCTATTTTGACGTACTTTTTTGTTTAAAATGTCTAATACCTCATTTTGGCGGATAAATTGATTTTGGAAATGTTCTAATTTCCGAAGGGCTTCCTTATCGGTTAAGCGAACAACATCTTGTTCTAATCTATGTTCAAAGATTTCAAGTTCATTTCTATAAAACTTCATTTCGTTATCCCAAAGTTCGTGGTCAAAACTTAAATCTTTTACATAAACTCTTTCAACAACTGGGGCTACTTCACTGCTCATAACTAAATATTTTTTTGGTTCCACTTAATTTAACGAAACTAAGGTAGCAGATATTAATTATCTGAAATATGATATTGATTAGGATTAAGACCCTACTTTTGGCACCTTTTTAGCTAAGTAAAAGTCATGAATAGCGATTCTATTTTTCCACTTCTGTATGCTGCGCCTATTTCCTATTACGCGCAATTTATTCAAAAAGAGGGTATTTTAGATCCTTTCGAGAATTTTACGAAACAAAACTATAGAAGCCGGGCGCGCGTTTTTGGAGCCAACGGTGTTATCGCATTATCGATTCCTGTAGATGGAAAAAGTGCTAAAAACCCAATGCAAGATGCACAAATTTCTAACATTGAACCCTGGCAACGCAACCATTGGAAGACCTTAGAATCTGCGTATAAATCGTCTCCCTTTTTTGAATTTTATCAGCATCTGTTTCTTCCGTTTTACGAAAAAACCTACGATTCCCTATGGCAATTCAACCTGGAATTTCACCAAACGATTCTGATGTGTTTAGAAATTTCAAATTCAACCTCGATCCTGGATCACCCCTTACCCATAAAAGCGGGCGATCATAGAGCGCTTTACTCTAGCAAAAATGGGCATCCATTAAGTTCCTCTTTTCCAGAATATCAGCAAGTTTTTTCATACAATAAACCGTTTGAACGCGACTTGAGTATTTTAGATGGTCTTTTTAATTTGGGACCTGAATTAGAAAGTTATTTATTGAAATTGGAGCTGTAATAGGCTAAATCACTTTCTATTCTTATTGGAACCTACCCTTGGTTCACCCTATATTTGACGCTCAAAATTCACGCATCATGACCAAAAAAGAAGAACTTGCTTTCAATTTAAATGAGGATAGAAATCGTAGAAAGGTTTCTGACCTGAATAGACGACTTGAAGAAATCTACTTAGGTGGCGGTGAAAAAAGAATTGCCAAACAACATGCCCAAGGTAAACTTACAGCTAGAGAGCGTTTAGATTACTTGATGGATTCCAATAAAGACCAAATTGAAATTGGTGCTTTTGCCGGAAACGGTATGTATAAAGAATACGGTGGTTGTCCGGCCGGTGGCGTAGTTATACGCATTGGATATGTTTCAGGAAAACAATGTATTGTGGTAGCCAATGATGCTACGGTAAAAGCGGGTGCTTGGTTTCCTATTACTGGAAAAAAGAATTTAAGAGCGCAAGAAATTGCTATGGAGAACAACCTACCTATAATCTATTTAGTAGATAGTGCAGGTGTTTTTCTTCCCATGCAAGACGAGATTTTCCCGGATAAAGAACATTTCGGTAGAATATTTAGAAACAATGCCGTGATGTCAAGTCAAGGGATTACCCAAATTGCGGCTATCATGGGTTCATGCGTGGCAGGTGGTGCTTACCTACCTATTATGAGTGACGAATCTATGATTGTAGATAAAACGGGTTCTATTTTCTTAGCTGGATCTTACTTAGTAAAAGCGGCTATTGGCGAGGACATTGATAACGAAACTTTAGGAGGTGCAACTACGCAAACCGAAATTTCGGGAGTGGTAGATTACAAGTGTACCGATGATCAAGATGCATTAGATCGTATTAAACGAATGATGGGTAAAATTGGTGACTCTGAAAAAGCGGGCTTTAATCGTGAAGAACCTAAGGAGCCAAAACAGGATGCCAATGAAATCTTTGGTATCCTACCCGACACAAATACCAAACCTTATGAAATGCGTGAAATCATCAAACGATTAGTAGATGATTCTGAATTTGACGAATACAAAGAAGGTTACGGTAAAAGTATTGTTACTGGATACGCTAGAATGGACGGCTGGGCCGTAGGAATTGTAGCTAACCAACGTGAACTGGTAAAAAGTAAAAAAGGCGAAATGCAGTTTGGTGGAGTGATTTACTCGGATTCGGCCGATAAAGCAGCTCGCTTTATTATGAACTGTAACCAAAAGAAAATTCCTTTAGTATTCTTACAAGATGTTACCGGATTTATGGTAGGATCTCGTTCTGAACATGGAGGTATTATTAAAGATGGCGCCAAACTAGTGAGTGCGATGTCTAATTCTGTGGTTCCTAAATTTACCATTGTGGTGGGTAACTCTTATGGCGCAGGAAACTATGCTATGTGTGGTAAAGCTTACGATCCACGATTAATTGTAGGATGGCCATCTGCACAAGTGGCGGTAATGGGTGGTTCACAAGCAGCTAAAGTTTTATTACAGATTGAAGTAAGTAGTAAAAAAGCTAGAGGTGAAAAAATCACTAAGGAAGAGGAAGAGGCCCTATTCAATAAAATTAAAGACAGATACGATGAACAAACTACTCCGTTTTACGCGGCAAGTAGATTGTGGTTAGACGCTATTATCAATCCAGTAGACACCCGCAAATGGGTTTCTATGGGAATTGAAATGGCCAATAACAAACCTGTTACTGAAAGATATAACGTAGGTGTAATTCAAACATAGGATTACACCTCCTCTCCCCTTTCTCGAAGTATATTTTTAGCATCTTCTTCTGTTCCTAATAGAACAGCAATCCATCGTGTGCTTTCTTGCGACTCAAACGCAATCTTAGCAGCTAAGGTTAACGGTATGGATAAGAACATGCCTATGGTTCCTAGTATCCAACCCCAAAAAATCAAAGACAACATAACGACCAGTGTAGAAATACCTAATCCCTTACCCATAATTTTAGGTTCTACAATATTCCCTACAATCATATTTACGGCCAAATAAATTCCTGCCGTCCATAAAACACCTGCTCCACCTAGATTAATAAAAGCCATCAACATAGCCGGGATAGCGGCCAGAATGGACCCAATGTTGGGAATGTAATTCATTAAAAACGCAATCAATCCCCACATAAACGGGAAATCCACCTTTATAGCCCATAATAAAATACCTACAATTAACCCCGTAGCTAAACTGGTTAAAGTTTTAATCCCCAAATACTGATTAATTTGATTCATTGCCGTAGTAATTCCAACCATAGATACATCTGGGTTCACCACAATTGCTTTCAGCTTAACACCGTAACTAGAAGTTTCGCCTAACATAAAGGCTACAATTAATAAAATCATAGCCATATTCCCCATCAAACTTCCTAAACCATTTAAAAGTCCAGCAGTAAAATTCATTACCGTTCCGGGACTTATAGCACTAAGTAACCCTTCGGTAGAAATATTAAAACCAAAATCATGGGCCAATGCAAATACCGATTGTAACCCTGATGTTACTTTGGTATCATAGGCATCTAGGTTAGATGAGAAACGAGCCACCGAAGTTCCAATCAAACCACCCAAAGAAGAAGTTACCGCAACAATGACTACAATTACAATTCCTACGGCCACCGCTCCAGGCACACCTTTTTTCTCTAAATAACCCACCGGTTTTGAAGCAATAACCGCAATAAACAAGGCCATTAAAAACTGCGTAACAATCTCTGAAGAGTAAATTACGCCTCCTAAAACAATAACTATTGCAGCTAATATAACAATGGTAGGAATTTCTCTTTTCTGTGAATTCATGTACAATATGGTTTGATGTTCTCAAAAATAGCCATTCAAAATTGGGTTACGTATTTTTTTTTGCAATTGCCCAGAAAGTTTTCCGAAAGAATCATCGTTAGATTAATACTAGGATTGAAAAATTTTGAGGTTCTTTTTGTGCCGTGTTAGTCTGAGTGAAGCTCAAAATTTCAGAATGAAATTTAATAATCAACTCGGTAGAGCTTGATTGCGTTCCTGAAGAAAAATTTACAGAGTAAATTTTAACGACATCGCGGTAGTGTAAGACTTAGACCTCTTTTCAATTCTAATTGTCTGATGTTTTTCTATTTAATACACCGCTAATCCCTTATATTAAGCGCCTTTCACAATAAACCTTAAAAAACATATAAAATGAACTATTTTCGGCACCTTTAAAAACAACAATCATGAATTTCAAACAATCATTATTTATTCTTCCATTGGTTGCCTTAACCGCTTCTTGTGCGTCCGACAAGGCGGTTGAACCAAAGGAAGAGACTGCTCTGGCAGCTCCAAACACCAGTTTAAACCTTGCCAATATGGATGAAAACCATCGTGCGCAAGACGATTTCTTCATGCACGTTAACGGTTCATGGGTTAAAAACACGGAAATTCCAGGCGACCAAGGTTCTTGGGGCTCATTCAACGAGTTACGTGAAAACAATAATCAAACAGTTTTAGAAGTACTGGAAACGGCTTCTTCTAGTTCTAAATATGCCGAAGACAGCGACCAAAAGAAAGCCGCTAACTATTATGCCGTAGGTATGGATAGCGCTGCTGCCGAAAAAGCAGGTCTAACTCCTTTAGATCCATTCTTTTCGAAAATTGATGCCATTGCAAATAAAAAAGATTTAATTAACTACTTGGCATATGAAGAAACGTATGGCGGAGGTTCTTTCTTTGGATTTGCCATTTTCCCTAACGTAAAAAACTCAAACGTGAAAGCGGCTTACTTAGCGCAAGACGGATTAGGTTTACCCGATAGTGATTACTATACCAAAGACGATGAAAAATCAGTAGCTCTTCAAGGTAAGTACAAAGCGTTTATTGCAAATATGCTTCAAATCAAAGGCACTACTGCCGAAGAAGCAAAAACACAGGCAGAAGCTATTTACCAATTAGAGTACAATTTAGCAACTGCTTCTATGAACTCTACCGAAAGTAGAGATTTACAAAAGCAATACAATCCATACGCATTAGCTGATTTAAGTACATTGGCTCCATCTATTGATTGGGCTAAGTATTTCAGCGGAATGGGTATTGCGGATGTAGATACTTTCATTGTGATGCAACCTAAATTCATCCAGAAAATGGAAGAAATTTTAGTAGCTAATGATGTAGCACTTTGGAAAAACTATTTGACGTACAAAACCATGTCAAACTATGCTGGTTACTTAAATGCCGAGATGGTTCAAACCAACTTTGACTTTTACGGAACAGAGTTATCCGGTACTACTTCTATGCGTGACCGTTGGAAAAGAGTATTAGGTTCTACTAATCGCTACGTAGGTGAAGCTATTGGTAAATTATACGTAGATGCAGTTTTCCCGCCAGAAGCTAAAGCAACGGCAAAGTCAATGGTAGACAACATCTTGGCAGCTATGAAAGTTAGAATTGACAATGTAGACTGGATGACTCCAGATACCAAAGTGAAAGCGCAAGAAAAACTAGCCAGCTTTACCGTAAAGATTGGATATCCTGACAAATGGAAAGATTACAGTTCTTTAGTGGTGAAAACAGTAGCGCAAGGTGGTTCATATGCAGGCAATGCAATGGCCGCTAAAAACTGGAACTTTAGAGATGAAGTAGCCAAATTACATGAGCCAGTAGATAAGTCTGAATGGGGAATGACTCCTCAAACGGTAAATGCATATTACAATCCGTTAGCGAACGAGATTGTTTTCCCAGCAGCTATTTTACAACCTCCTTTCTTTGATTTCAACGCAGATGCTCCGGTAAACTACGGGGGTATTGGTGCGGTAATTGGACATGAAATCTCTCATGGATTTGATGATCAAGGGGCACAATTTGATAGCGAAGGAAACATGGTTAACTGGTGGACTCCAGAAGACAAAGCGGCTTTCGAAAAAAGAGGCGAAAAGTTAATTGCACAGTTTGATGCATTAGAGCCTCTTCCAGGTTTATTTGTAAACGGTCAACTTACTTTAGGTGAAAACATTGGAGACCTAGGTGGAGTTAACCTAGCATGGGATGCTTTACAAGCTGATTTTGCCGCTAACGGTAAGTCTGAACCTATTGATGGTTTATCTCCTGAGCAACGATTCTTTATGTCTTGGGGTACTATTTGGAGAACCAAGTACAGAGATGAAGCTTTAAGAAGCCAGGTAAATACTAACCCGCACTCTCCGGGTATGTATAGAGCTAACATGCCATTAAGAAACTTAGATGCATTCTATACCGTGTTCGAAATTTCAGAAAACGATACCATGTATATTGCACCAGAAGATAGAGTTTACATCTGGTAAGATGCTAATAAATCACAGAAAGCCTCTAACGTAAGTTAGGGGCTTTTTTGTTTTCTGGGCGTTCCCCTACGGGTCAGATTCCGGAAATTTCAAATCTGTGATTTGATAAATTTCCGAGAATCCTCATAAATAATTGCATCACAGATGATTTATTTATGGGACAACTCCCTTTACTCCTTCCCTCGCCCCCTGAGCGGAGCCGAAGGGTGAGGGGTACCGCTGCTATCCTTAACGCAGTACTGTTCTTCCAATGCTATTCCATAATGTTTTTTTGAAAATTTATCTTTTAAGTTAACTTTGTCATATGGTTAGAAAAATCATATTCTTTGAAAATCACTTCATTGAATTTTATCGAGACCAAGACGACAAGGTAAAACAGAAGATACAATATGTCTTTGAGCTACTTAAACAAGTACAAAGAGTTCCTGAAAAGTTTCTTAAACCTGTCTCTTATACACATCTCCGAGCCCACGAGACTCCTGAGCATCTC
>CAJXPI010000019.1 GCA_913057875.1 uncultured Flavobacteriales bacterium | reverse complement strand
CGAGATGCTCAGGAGTCTCGTGGGCTCGGAGATGTGTATAAGAGACAGATATGACTAAACGATTAGCTAAAGGAGCAATTGCCTTTTCGCATTTTGACATATCGGCATTCCAAAGTTCTAGGTCTCCTCCCCAGTTAGAGTTCCAATCTTGATTTAAATACAGTAATAAGTTTACCCGTCTTTTCCAAGTTTTATGTTTAGGATGAACTGTAAAATCGGCATGGATATTTAAAAAACCATTTCGCTTTGTTTGGTGAAGTCCGCTTCCTTCTAAATCGGGGTCTGGAAATAAATTTTCTATTTGAGTAACTTGTTCCAGCCAGGTAATAAAGTGGGGGTGTCTTAACTCCGTTATGAGGTTTTGGATGGCATTGGGGAAGTATTCCCATTTTGTTAATCCGTGTTTTTTTTCGTTGTAATGGATGTAATTCGTCCAAAAAGTATCTTCTACTTCTGGAAAACTATCTATTATCTCTTTGGAGGAAGCTTGTTCTAAAAAAGAGTCGATAACTATATTGGGGTAGGGGATGGCATTTTGGAAATCTTGCCTTAATTGAGGTAAATTACCCGAATAAATTTCACTATTAACTGCCATTTATAGCTTGTGTCAACTAAAAATGTAAAAATAGTGGAATAAAAGAGGTGACAATGTGTAATACACAGTAAATTTGAAACCATCAAATCTTGAAACATTAAATTTTTTTATGGACTCAAAAAATGATAAAAAAGTAATAATGTTTCAAAGAGGAAGCACCGAAGCGGGTGTGACTAAAGAATTGGATGCTGAAACCCTACAACTGCTAGATTCAATGGTGGTTGGTTCAAATGGAGCTCGGTATTTACATAAGAATATTAAAGAAAGAATTGAACAGTTACCCCATAAATATTTCATGTATTTACGAAAGAATAATACTTTGAAAGGAACTTTTGTTTCGGCTCAAAGAACTATTCAAGAAGATTTTGGGGCGGCTAATTCCTATTACATTCGATATTTGGCCATTGATGAAATGTTTCAGGCTACCAAAGAGAAGAAAATTAGACATGGTAAACCGGATGGAATCATTAAAAGTTTGACCAAAAGGTTTCTCTCTCAAGCTCCCGTTGATTTGGGTATCGGATATGGTGAAGATGCGGAACTACCTTCTTTTCATTACGCTTTTTTTGATGCGCAAAATTTTAGATCTACTGATTTAAGTGAGTTGTTAGGCATGAACCCTGTAGGTGAATTTGCCAATATGAGTTTTACTCGATTTAGTCCTAAAAAAGCCAAGGAAATAAAAAAGCTGAATGTGAAAGACTTTCCGGAAATGAGGAAAAAGATACTGGAGAGTTATTCTAATTTTTCTGTGTTTACCGATCAGTTCCTTTTTTATAAGTCTAATTATTTTGTTTGGATGGATGGTGATGAAATTGTAGCCGGAATTCAACCAAATAAATGTGAATGGGAAGTTAAAAATATGGGTGGGATTAGCGGCAAGATAATGTTGGGACTTTTGCCTTGGATACCGAAATCTAAAAGTGTTTTTAATCCCAAAAAGTTTGAATTTTTAACGCTCGATTATTTTTACATCAAACCTGGGTATGAAAAACAGTTTGAACTTTTACTAGAGGGAATGCTAAAGGAGTTCAAAGTGAAATTTGCTTTAATTTTTCAAGATGTGAAAAGTCCATTTATGCCCTTACTTCGAAAAATGGATAGTGGTACGCTGAGTAAATTTTCTAAAGTTCCCAATGGAAGAATAATGATGACCATTAATAAAATTTCTGAAGATCAGAAAAAGCAAATCACCAAAAAACCATTTTTCACCTGCGGTGTGGATATGTCTTAGAAGGAATTGAACACCATATGGAGGGTAAACCTACTCTAAATTATTGAAAAAAAACACTGGAAATCTAAGCTCGAAATTCAAAAGAAATTATTTTTGAGAATAAATTTTGGTTACAGTAAAATGTAATGAATGAGTAAGGATAAGGCAGTAATTTTTGAACGCGGAAGTTTCGAGCTGGGTGTTACCACAACCATTGATCCAGAGGCAATGGATATGTTACGTAATATGGTAGTGGGATCACATGGGGCACAATACCATCATAAAAATGTAGATGAGCGCATGGCTCAAACTCAAGGTAAATACTTTATGTATTTAAGTCAGTCGGGGCACACTAAAGCCACCGTTACTACAGCTTTGCGCAGTATAGAGGCGGACTTTGGAAAAGCCAATGCCTATTACGTTCGGTATTTTATGTTTAATGCCCATTTGCAAGCATCTTCCGAAAAGCGTATTAAACATGGAAACCCAGGTTTAATTAAAGGTTTACTTCAAAGATATTTCACTAAATCACCCGCAACGCATGGATTGGGTTTTAACGAAGACACTAATTTGCCGTCTTTTTTCTATGCTTATTTTGATGCTGAAAATTACCGCTCAACTGAACTAAGTCAGATTTTAGGGTTAAGTCCAGTTGGAGAGTTTGACACTTTTGCTTTTACGCGTTTACATCCCTCTAGGAGTAATAAAGTAAGTCGATTAGAATCGGTTCATCATTCCGCTATGCGCGAAAGGCTTAAAACCTATTACGCTGATTATTCCATATATACCGATCAGTTCTTGTTTATAAAAGATAATTTTTTTGTATGGCGTGAAGATGGTGAAATTGTGGCGGGCGTTCAGGTAAATCAATGTGAGTGGGAACTCAAAAAAATGAGTGGTATAACTGGTCTATTCATGGTGCATATATTGCCTCATACACCCGGGTTAAAGAAATATATAAACCCAAAGAAGTTTGAGTTTATTACCTTTGATTATATCTATGTTAAACCGGGTCATGAATCTAAATTAGAAAGACTTTTTACCACCATGTTGAACGAGTTTAATGTAACATTTTCCTTGTTGTGGCAAGATGTGAAAAGTCCACTTCATCGAGTAATTAATCAAATGGATAAGGGCTTTCTAAGTACCTTTTCAAAAGTTCCTACGGGACGAACAATGATGACTTTATCAGATATTTCTGAAGATCAAGTAAAAGCGCTAATGAAAAAGCCGGTGTTTACTTGCGCTATGGATATGTCGTAATCTTAATTAAATATGAAATATTATTCGTTAGTAATACTAGCAGCGGTAACGCTATCTGGGTGTTCAGAAATAACTCCAGAAACATCTTCTTCAACAGAAAGAGAAGCTTTAACAGTTTCACAAATACATACGGAGAATTCGGTACTGTGGCAACAAACGGCTGCAGAGTACAAAGCTTTGTGTTACCAAACCTATAACATGGCCAAGTTGCAATTGGAGCAAAAGTTACATGCTCATGCTTTTCCTTACGAAAAGAAACCAGCCGTAGTGATGGATTTGGATGAAACCGTAGTTGACAATAGTTTCTATAATGCTCAATTGCTATTGAATGGTGAAGGGTATTCTAAGGAAACATGGAAGGAATGGAGTGATTTAGAAAAAGCAGGAGCGGTTCCGGGAGCTTTAGATTTTATAGCATTTGCTCAAGAAAAAGGGGTGGAAGTAATTTTTATTTCCAATAGAAGAGTAAGTGAATTACAATCTACAATGAACAATGTAGCTGCGCTAGGTGTGCAAGGGGTTGACTCTTCTAATTACTTTTTACGAATGGATGAAGGGAGTAAAATGAATAGAAGATCTGCCGTGTCAGAGAACTACGAGATTTTAATGTTGTTTGGAGATAATTTGGCCGATTTCAACGAAATTTTTGATAAACGTTCTAACGCTGATCGTAACGCCTTGGTGGCCGGAATGAAAGATGATTTTGGATCAAAATTCGTGGTTTTACCCAATGTATTGTACGGAGAGTGGGAGGGTAGTTTGTATAACTACAAATACGATTGGACTCTTGCACAAAAAGACTCTATAAGAAAGGGATATATCAAGGGGTATAAGTAATTATTAATTAAGGGATTAACCTCTTGTTTAATTCTGTTTCTTGCATTACATTTGATGTCCCGAAAAAATTACAAATAAGATATTTGTGTGGAATCTCTGCTTTTTAGCTTCACCCCCAAGTGCGCTATTGGGCAGAGATTTATTTTTTACCCCCTATTGGATTTAATCCAATCAGAAGTTTCTTTCACTGCTGCTTTAAAAGGTGTTACGGTATATCCGAGCTCCGTTTTGGCTTTGCTAATATCTGTAGACCAATTATGGGTGTACTTTCTAATAAATGGAGGGGTTACAGCTGGAGTGATTCCAAATCTATCTCCTAAAAACTGCATTACCTTAGATGCGCCTAACATGATAGGCAGCGGGACTCCAATTGAACCACGTTTAATGTCGTTCACTTCACCAAATACCACTAGCATTTCTTCATAGGATAAATTTTCCCCTCCAAGAATGTAGTTTTCTCCGGTACGACCTTTCAATGCAGCTAAGTAATGCCCATTAATCATATCTTGAACATAAGCGTAGTTTCCGGTAGTTGTTCCATCGCCTGGAGTAAATCGGAATCCTTCGTAAATAAACCTTTCCAGTAATTTAGTTACCGCATTACTTGCACTTAGTTCACCTGGTCCAAAAACACGTGTTGGACTTACAATCACGATGTCCATTCCTTCCTTTACGTAGTCTTGTATTTTCTCGTTTGCAATTAACTTGGTACGTTCATATTCTGAAAAAGGAGGGAGTACTTGTTTTATTTCTTCGGTAACCAAAGAATCGTCTACCTGAGGACCAAAAGTTCCTGCCGTAGCTGTAACCACAATTCGTTCTACTTTATTGGCTTTAGCAGCTTCTAGTAAGTTGATGGTTCCTCCTACATTAACATCATAGTAGGTTTGAGGATTTTTAGCCCAAGGTTGTGCATAAGCCGCCAAATGGAAAATTAAATTACATTCTTCGCTAGCTTTCACCAGTGATTCCAAATCCAACAAATTGGCAGGGGTCGAATGAATTTTGGGATGATTAGCTAAATCTGTATTTAGCTTGGACCCCGGTCTATGCATGGCATTTACCTCTATACCTTTATTGGCTAAAAACAAGGCCAATTGGCCACCCACAAAGCCTCCGGCTCCGGTTACTAATGCTTTTTTAATTTGAGCTAATTCCATTTTTCGCGTAAATTTTGTTAGAAATGAAAAAAAATGGAAGGCCAATGACCTTCCATTTATAATGATTTTATTTTAGAATAGATCAGAAAGAAGATGGTCCTTAACTCCGTTCGGTAAAGTTACCTTTAGGTTAGGATTACGATCCATTTCACGTTTAATTGCAAAATTGGCTTCTTCATTTCTAGCCCATGCGCGTCTACTTATTCCGTTATTGACATCCCAGAAAAGCATGCTTTTAGCACGTTCTTCGGCTTCGGCAGTGCCATCGAGTAACATACCAAAACCACCGTTTATTACTTCTCCCCAGCCAACGCCACCACCATTATGGATAGAAACCCAGGTAGCACCTCTAAATGAGTCGCCAATTACATTTTGAATGGCCATATCAGCGGTAAAGCTAGATCCATCATAAATATTTGAAGTCTCTCTAAAAGGAGAATCTGTACCCGAAACATCATGGTGATCTCTACCTAAAACTACCGGTCCAATTTTACCTGCTTTAATGGCATCATTAAAGGCAACGGCAATTTTTGATCTTCCTTCGGCATCTGCATATAGAATACGGGCTTGAGAACCTACCACCAACTTATTGGCTTTAGCCCCCTTAATCCACGTAATGTTGTCTTGCATTTGCTGCTGAATTTCTTGCGGAGAATTGGCTTTGATTTCGTTCATTACCTCTAACGCAATGTTATCTGTAGCTTCTAAATCTTCTGGTTTCCCTGAAGCACAAACCCATCTAAATGGACCAAATCCGTAATCAAAACACATGGGCCCCAAAATGTCTTCTACATAAGAAGGGTATTTAAAACGGATGCCATCTTCGGCCATTACTTCAGCGCCTGCTCTTGAAGATTCTAACAAGAAAGCGTTTCCGTAATCAAAGAAATAGGTTCCTTTTGCGGTGTGTTTGTTGATCGCTGCAACTTGACGTCTTAACGATTCGTATACTTTTTCTTTAAATAACTCTGGGTTTTCAGCCATCATTTCGTTGGCTTCTTCAAAGCTCAATCCAGCTGGGTAATAACCACCCGCCCATGGATTATGTAAAGATGTTTGATCAGATCCTAAATCAATGTAAACTCCCGCTTCTTCAAATTTTTCCCAAACGTCTACAATGTTGCCATCGTAGGCTATGGATACGGTTTCTTTAGCTTCTTTAGCAATAGAAACACGGGTAACTAATTCATCTAAATCAGAAATAACTTCGTCTACCCATCCTTGTTCGTGACGTTTGTAAGTAGCGGCTTTGTTTACTTCGGCAGTAACCGAAACAACTCCGGCAATATTTCCTGCTTTAGGTTGCGCACCACTCATTCCTCCTAAACCAGAGGTAACAAATAGTTTACCCGCAGTTCCGTTAGAGCTTGCGCTGAGCGAAGTCGAAGTGTCAATTTTTCTACATCCGTTCAATACGGTAATGGTGGTTCCGTGTACAATTCCTTGCGGACCAATATACATGTAGGAACCGGCAGTCATTTGTCCGTATTGAGAAACACCTAAAGCGTTAAACTTTTCCCAATCATCCTGTGCCGAGTAATTAGGAATAACCATTCCGTTAGTCACTACCACACGAGGGGCATTTTTATGCGATGGATATAAACCCATGGGATGCCCCGAATACATGGCCAATGTTTGTTCATCGGTCATTTCACTAAGGTATTTCATGGTTAATAGGTACTGCGCCCAGTTTTGAAAAACGGCACCATTACCCCCATAAGTAATTAACTCATGTGGGTGTTGTGCTACCCGGTTATCCAAGTTGTTTTGAATCATCAACATTATGGAAGCAGCTTGCTCACATTTGGCTGGATATTCGGAAATGGGACGTGCATAAAATTCGTAATCCGGTCGGAAACGGAACATGTAAATTCTACCGTATTCTTTTAACTCTTCGGCAAATTCTTTGGCTAATACCTCATGATGTTCTTCCGGAAAATAGCGTAGTGCATTTCTTACCGCTAGCTCTTTTTCGGCTTTACTCAAAATGTCTTTACGCTTTGGCGCATGACTTACACTTGGGTCTATAGGTTTTAATGGAGGTAGTTCTGTAGGAATACCTGCTTTGATGAGGTCTTTAAAATTACTCATAATTAGCTTTTTTTCTTTTTATTGAAACCATAAGGACAGTGTTTACATCCATTTTTACAACAATAACCTCTTTTCAGATGGTATGCTTCCGTAAAAACTTTATACCCTTCTTCTGAGTAATAAAAGTCTTCTGGATCTAAATTGGAATTATTAAACATTATACTGCCTTTTAAGGGCGGCAAAGGTAATACTAAGAGAGTAAAAATGAAGGGTTGAAAGAAAGTAAACTAAACAGGTTTTTCCTTTATGTGTCAAGAATCTGCTTTATGATTTGAGAAGCTTTCTCCATATCATCACTATCAATATAAAGTTCTCGTAATTCGGGTACTCCGCCCCCAAAGCCTGCGGAAGCTCCTGATTGAAATCCGTTTTTAACTAAAGATGAAATTCCGTTGATGTATAGCTCAGATTTTATTCTGGCTATGGTCACCTGGGTATCGGTGTGTATTTTTATTAGGCTGGACATGCATGTTTTGTTAGGTACTAGGTTTGAAAATCACATTTGATTGTGTGGCAATCATGAACAAATGTAGGGATTATTTTCAGAAAAAGGGTGGCGTTAACAAATTAAACTCCACCCTTTTAAATGTCTTGTTTTTATTGCGTTTTTAGTAAGAAATAGTTCTTTTTCCCCCTTTGAAGTAAAATGTATTTTCCACTAATTAGGTTTTCTGAAGACAAAATAAAGTCTTCTTTCACCTTTTCTTTATTAACTGAAATGGCGTTTTCTTTTAATGATCTTCTGGCATCACTTTTCGATTTTAAGAAACCTGATTCTGCTAGTGCATCAATAACTCCCATTCCCTCAAAATGGGTCAAAGTTCCTTGAGGAACCCCCTCAAAAATGCTTAAGAAATCCTCTTCATTTAATCTCTTTAAACTGTCTGCGGTTGCTTTTCCAAAAAGAATGTTTGAAGCTTCAATAGCGGTTTGCAAATCTTCTTCAGAGTGAATCATTGTGGTTAATTCTTCTCCCAGTCTTTTTTGAAGGAATCGTCTATCTGGCGCTTCATTATGTTGGGCAACTAAATCTTTTATGGTTTGCTCATCGAGTAAAGTGAAAATCTTAATAAAATTCTCCGCATCTTCATCAGAAGAATTTAACCAGTATTGGTAGAATTTATAAGGCGAAGTTTTTTTAGCATCTAACCAAACGTTTCCGCCTTCTGATTTTCCAAACTTGGTTCCGTCCGCCTTCTTTACCAGGGGAGCCGTTAATGCAAATCCGGCACCTTGTGATTTTCTTCTAATTAATTCCGTCCCCGTAACAATGTTTCCCCATTGGTCTGATCCACCCATTTGAATTTTACAATTCTTGTGGTTGTATAAATGGTAGAAATCATACCCTTGAATTAGTTGGTAGGTGAATTCGGTAAACGACATCCCTTCACCCGCTAAACGGTTTTTTACAGAGTCTTTACTCATCATGTAGTTTACAGTGATGTGTTTTCCCGTATCTCGAATAAACTCCAAGAAATTCATATCCTTAAACCAGTCGTAGTTATTTACTACCTCGGCCGAATTTTCACCACAGTCAAAATCTAAAAATTTCTGTAATTGTTCTTTCTGACAATTTAGGTTATGATTCATCACGTCTAAATCCAGTAAGTTACGTTCTGAATTTTTTCCAGAGGGATCACCAATCATACCTGTAGCACCACCAACCAAAGCTAACGGACGATGTCCGGCTCTTTGCAAATGAACTAATAACATAATGGGAACCAGGTTTCCAATGTGTAAAGAATCGGCAGTAGGGTCAAAGCCCACATAACCAGAAACCATTTCCTTATTCAATAATTCTTCGGTTCCGGGCATGATGTCGTGTATTAATCCACGCCATGTAAGTTCTTTTACTAAGTCCATAATGTGCTGTTTTAAGGGCGGCAAAGATAGTTGACGATTCAAATATGCGAAGGAAATAAATCATAAAACTTGTGGCAGATTTTAGATTGATTTACTTTGACCTCAAATTTTGAAAAATGAATAATTGGAGTAAGTTTTTTGGTGCCCTGCTACTGGGTTGCGTGATGCTAAGTTTATATTCTTTTGTAAAGAAAAAAGAGAAATTCACTTACGTAGAAATCACTACCAATTTTGGCGAGATGAAGTTTAAGTTATACAACGAAACGCCATTGCATCGTGATAACTTTATAAAACTTACCGAAGAAGATTATTTTGATTCACTGTTGTTTCATAGAGTAATAAATAACTTTATGATTCAGGGGGGCGACCCGGATTCTAAGGGAGCTCCAGAAGGTAAGCAGCTAGGAAATGGCGGACCTAGTTATCAAATAAATGCAGAGTTTGTTCCCTCCCTGTATCACAAGAAGGGCGTGCTAGCGGCAGCAAGAGAAGGAGATCCTCAGAATCCCTTAAAAAAGAGTTCAGGTAGTCAGTTTTATATTGTGCAAGGACAAGTTTTTGATAGTGCGCAATTAGCTGGAGTTGAACAGAGAAGGTTAGATGGATGTAGAAAAGAGGAATTTAAAAAATGTTTGAATGATCCAGAGAATGAAGGGTTGAAAAGCGCTTACTCAGAAGCAATGAAAAAAAGAGATCGAGAGTTGGGACAAGAGTTAGTAGATTCTGTGAATACCATTATTGCCCCAAGTTTAGAGAAATACTATTATACAAATGAGCAAAGGGAAGTATATCAAACCATTGGAGGTACTCCGCATTTAGATTATGCTTACACTGTATTTGGTGAAATGATCGAGGGATTTGATGTATTGGATTCTATAGCTGCCGTTCAAACAGATAGAAATAACCGTCCAATGAAAGATGTTATTATGACGGTTAAGATTGTGAAGAAATAAGCAATTCCTTTTCTTTTAGGAATGAAATGGGAAGGTCTTTTTCTAATTCTTCCATTTTAAAAATGGCGGTTTTAATAAACTTTTGATGCGCTTCCGACTGCGGGTTGAAGGGCCTGTGTGAGGCGGCTTGAATTAATTTTTCAATTTGATTTTGCTGGCGAACAGTTTGGGTATGGAAAAATGTGGCTACAAACTTTTCCCATACATAGGCAATTGCCTGTGATGAAGGATGTACTAAATCATCGGCAAAATAGCGGTAATCTCTTAAGTCATCCAATACCAATTCGTAGGCATTGAAATAATTCACAAAGTCGTATTTGTCTTTGAGTTGATGAACTACATCAAACAATCGGCCTTTACTTAGTTGGTTTCCAAATGCCCCATCGCTTAAATGACGTACAGGTGAAATGGTGAAAACAATCTGAATCTTAGAATTAACTTTTTGCACGGCTTCAATGGCTTTCGAAAGTTGAGAAACCATATGGTCCGTTTCTAAAAGCTTTTTCTCAAAAGTACTACTCGGAATTTTATGACAATTACTTACCCAATTTTTGTTGTCCAGGTGCCAGTAAGCATTTGCCGTACCCAAAGTGATGAAAAGGTGACTGGCGTTAAACAGATTTGAATACGCTTTTTGTAAACGTTTATTAATGTTTTCTAAACATTCTTCTTTACTAGAATTGGAAAAGTCACTATGATGTTGAAAGCTAAACCATCGTTCGTTGATAAACTCTAGATGGGTTTCATCGTAAATTTTTAACGCTAAAACTTCTTGAATTTGTTCGGCAATTGAAATTGGGTTGTATACAATTCCAAATGGGTTGGCATCTACCTTTAGTTTAATGGAATCCATCTTTTTATAGATGTTTTCACTAAAACACGACCCCATGAATATTACGGAATCCGAATAGGAAATTTTATGTTCCTGTGGTTCCGGTTCTAATTCCGTTCTAAACTTCATTAATTGTCTTTATTAATTAATCCTCTTGAAATAGCGAATACCAAAAGTAAGATTCCAAAGGCTAACGAAGTTCTTCCTAGTATATCTCCAAACTTGGTGTAAAATGTTAGTTCCGTATTGGCTCTTATTTTACTGGAAATTACTGCAGGAACCCACCATCCAGTAGCTTGAGAAGTTTTGCCTTTTTGATCTATAAAACAAGAAATTCCGGTATTGGCAGAACGTGCAATGCTACGTCTGTGTTCAATGGCTCTAATTTGAGCATACTGCGCATGCTGTCTATAACCGGGAGTATCTTTCCACCAACCGTCATTGGTAATAATGAACAAAATATCAGCACCATTGTTTACAAAATCACCTACAAACTCACCATATACAGATTCATAACAAATAATTGGGGCGGCTTGATGTCCATTTCGCGATTCAAAAACCGTACGTTCTTCTTGTCCCGCTAAAGACCCAATAGTTCCACCTAAGTCAAAAATTAAATCTTGTAAGGGTCTAAATAACTGTGGGAAAGGAACTTTTTCAACTCCAGGAACCATTTTTGATTTGTGATAAAATAAAGAAGGTTCGGAAGCTCTAAAAGATATAGCCGTATTACAGGCATCATATTTGACCCCGTTGCCGGAAGTTCTAGCCGTTGGAGATAACTTCTCATTAGGGCCAAAAAGATGAAAGGTACTGGCACCAATAATGATTTGTGTATTAGGGAATTTTTGAGCAAAAGATTGAATGATGGCAAATTCTTTGGTGTCTTCAAAAACATCTTCATCAAATCCGTTAGGGATGGCGGTCTCTGGAAAAATCACAAATTCCGTACTGGATGTAGTTTTTTGTTCTGCTAACTCAAACATTTTCCTAACCTGAACCTCGGATGTAAGGCTACCAAACTTTTCGTTGTATGGGTCAATATTTGGTTGAACAGCTACCACTTCAATTGGAGTTCCTTTTTCTTCATAAACTTCCCAAATCACCGAAGAAATAATTAAAGGAACAGCCATCCATACCACCCATTTAAAGCCAAATATAGCACCGGGCATTTGATACATCTTTGAATCATGTTGTTTTGCTTTTAGAGCCCATTGAACCAATAATATGTTGCTCGCAAGAATCCAAAGTGAACCACCGAAAACACCCGTGTATTCATACCATTGAATAATGTATGGAACATTAGCCAATCCGTTACCTAGGGTTAACCAAGTCCAACTTAAGTCCCAATCCATGTGGAAATATTCCCATGCGATCCAGAAGAAAATTAAAGCAAAATTGCCTCTGAAATTACCTAGCCTTAAACGGGTGAAATGGGCTAATTGAATGGCCAGTGCTAGGAATAAGCTGTTTAAAACAAAAGCCATAATACTGCCTTCTGGCGAAGCGTTCCAGACCCACCAAGTAGTCAAAATATTGAATGTAAAGAGACTTAGAAAAACGTATGGGAAAAATCGTGATTTTGTACCTTCTAGTTTCTCACTCGCTATAAACCGCTCCAGTAAAAATAAAGGAACCAAAGCAAAAAATAGTAGGGGAGTAGCAGATCCTACAGAGGGCCATCCTGCGGCTAGTAAAACTCCAGATCCCAATGCTAACCCTATTTTTTTTGCTGTTGTCATGTTGAATTTATTTGGGTTCAAATATAATAGGCGAATCTAAGAAACATTACACTTATTGTGGGTTATCTTTCGTACATAAAAATGTTAAGATGTTTGCAGTTATTTATTCGTTTACCGTAAAAGAAAACAAAGATTCAGAGTTCGTAAAAGGGTGGAAGGGGCTCACCGAATTGATTTATGAATTTGAAGGAAGTTTGGGGTCAAGATTACACAAAGAATCGGAAGGTAAATATATTGCCTATGCCCAATGGCCTGCTAAAAGTATTTGGGAAAAGTCGGGAAGTAAATTACCCGAAAGTGCATATGGGTATCGGAAAATGATGAAAGAAAGTTGTAGTCATATTCAAACCATTTATGAATTAGAAATGGTGGAAGATTTTGTTCAGAAAGAGGTGTATTAATTACTTCTTGGTGTTAGCAACATCAATCCTTAATGAGAAAACGTTAGAGTATAACGAACTGTTGGTTTGGTCAATGGCCGTTAAAGCGTAATCCAGTACCACATTACCCAAGCCAAAAAGATTATCTAATCTTATTCCTACCCCAAAGTTGGGTTGAACCATCCATTCATTATCTCCACCTGTAGCTGAGGGTTGTTTTTGAATATTACCTACGCCACCTCGAACAAAAAGAAATTGGTTGTATCCTAATTCAAGACCCATATGCGGGTCAATACTTACGGCATCACTACTAATTAAAGTGGGACGTCTACCATCAAAATACATGTCAAAGTCAATTTCTGGAAGAACGGTAAAGGTTTCTTTAATAGTAAACTCCTTACTTACTCCAAATAATAGTTTGGGTAAGGTAATTTCTGTTCCGTTTTTAGGAATTTCATTTCCGGTTTCTTCAAATACTTCTTTGGTTCTGTCATCTAGGGTATAGCTCCAAGCGTTAACCGTAGTTGTGATATCCCGAGCCATAACCGCAAATTTCCAATCATTTTTAGCATAGCTTGCCGAGGCGTCTAATCCAAAACCATAAGCATTTGCAAAATCACCAATTTGGCGATAAATGATTTTGAAATTTCCACCTACATTCAAACCTTCAATTTTTGTTTTTTGAGCATAGGAAACTAAAAACGCATAATCAGCCGTAGAGAAAGTGGTAATTCGGTCATAATTGAAATTGCCGTTGGGATCTCTAAAGTTAATCGTATTTAAAATATTGTCAACTCCAAACCTGATGACTGAAAGTCCAACCACCCCGCGCTCAACAGGAATGGCTACCGCGCCATAATCATAGTTTGAAATACCGGCAAAGTAACTGGCATGCATTAGGCCAATTTGGGCTTTGTCTTCAATATTTACCAAATTGGAAGGATTCCAGTAGCCTGAAGTTACATCGTTGGAAGAAGAAACAATACTATTAGACATTCCCAGCCCACGAGCCCCCACGCCAATATTTAAAAACTCATTGGAGTATTTAACTTGCCCCATTACCGATGGGATAGAAAAAAAGAGAGCCACAAAGGTGGTAACTTTAAGAACAGAAATTAAAAATCCAGAATTGGTTTTAAGCATCATTGAAACAAATGTAGCCCTTTAACCATATTTGAGGCATAAAATTGTTTAGACATGAAAAAAAAATCTAACTTGTTTGATTATTCTCTTTAAATGAGTCAAAAAAGAACGGACGTAAAAAAGTCAAATATGCGTTTTCAAAAGCTAGCCCTTTTGGTGGGAATAATATTGTTTGGCTTAAAGTTAACGGCTTATTTGGTTACTAATTCTAACGCTATTTTAACTGATGCTCTGGAAGGATTGGTTAATATCTTAGGGGCGGCTTTTGGCGTGTTTAGCTTGTATTATGCTACGTTGCCGAAAGATAAAAATCATCCCTACGGACATGGGAAAATTGAATTTATATCCTCTGGATTTGAGGGAGGGTTGGTTTTAGTGGCTGGAGCTTCTATGATTATTAAAGCTATTTATTCCTTCTTTTATCCAGAAGAAGTAACAATTAATACCCTAGGAATTAGCTTGGTAGTTATAGCCGGGATAGTAAATTCTGCGATGGGTTGGTCAATGGTAAAACAAGGAGAAAAGGTAAACTCTGTTCAATTACAGGCTGGAGGAAAACATTTGTTGAGTGATGGATATTCTACAGTGGGCTTGATTGTAGGTCTTGCCATTGTCTGGGCTACCGGAATAGCCGCCTTAGATAATGTGCTTGCCATTGTTCTTGGGCTTATGATTTCGGTTACGGGAATAAAAATTATTAGAAAATCTATTGCTGGGGTGATGGACGAAGCAGATCCGGAACAGTTAAATAGAGTGGCTCAGGTACTGGAATCAAAAAGAAAACCAATTTGGGTAGACATTCATAATTTTAAAATTGTGAGATACGGTGCCAAACTGCATTTAGATGCGCATTTAACCCTGCCGTGGTATTTGTCGTTGAAAGAATCTCATGATGAAGTAGATGAATTGGAGGCTGTTTTAGATGAGGTGTTTGAGAATGAAGTGGAAGCTTCCATTCATACAGAACCCTGTCTGAAATCCTCATGTCAAATATGTGAATTGAAAGATTGTTCAGAACGGAAATTCGCATTTGAGAAGAAGATCTCTTGGACCGGGGATCATATCTATACCAATGAACATCATAGTCTGAAGACTCTATAATAAATTTAGTCTTTGAAATTCTATGTCTTGCTGTATATTTGAGATTAATAAATTAGTAAGCTTTAATCAATCGGAGAAAAAGAAGTCTGCAGTTTAGCAGACAGTTTTCTTTGATTTAAGAAACTAAATTTACCTTCGGTAACTGAAAACTATACAATGAAAAAAATCTTATTGCTGGGTGCTGTAATATTTGGATTAAGTTCCTGCTATTACGATAATGAAGAGGACTTGTATCCTATGGATCCATCGGATTGTGAAACTGAAAATTTAACGTACGATGATCAAATTGCCGTTCTTATTAATTTGAATTGTGCCAATAGAGGTTGTCACTACACGAATGTTCAGCCTCCTTCGCTGACTAATTATGATGAGGTTATTGCCAATTTAGACAGAATTCAAGTGCGAGCGTTACAAGAACGTACTATGCCTCCTTCAGGCCCCTTGTCTACATGTGATCATAATAAATTAACGCAATGGATTGCCGATGGTGCTCCAGAAAACTAAAAAAAGATGTTACGGAAAATAATAATTGCCTTATTAGTTTTGGGAATGGTTGGAGTAGGAATTGCCTATTTGCAATACAACAAGTCTCATAGAGATATTGTGGCCGAAGAAGCCACCATTGAAGTAACCGCTGTGGCGCTGTTTGATGCCTACGCTACAAATGAAAAAGGAGCAAACAAAATGTACCTGGATCAAGTTATGGTTGTTTCTGGAGAAATACTGGAATTGGATAAGGTCAATAATATGGTGGTATTTAAAACGGAAGATGACTTTGGTACTGTAAATGCTTCCTTTGATGAGCCTTCTTATTTAGAAGGGCTTACAGAAGGTAAGCAAATTGAGGTTAAGGGGCATTGTACGGGAGGAGATGATTTAGGAGTAATAATAACGCATTGTAGCATTTTGAAATAAAATTAAAGATGAAAAAAATAGGATTAATAGTAGGATTGGTAGCTTTATGCACGGGGTTACAAGCGCAAAAGTATTTTACTAGAACGGGTGAAATCTCGTTCTTTTCATCTACATCTGTAGAGGATATTGAAGCACATAATAAAACAGTAACAGCTGTATTTGATTCACAAAGTGGAGCTATTCAGTTTTCGGTAACCATGAAAGCATTTCATTTTGAAAAGGCTTTGATGGAAGAGCATTTTAACGAAAATTACGTAGAGAGTGATGAATTTCCTAAATCTTCCTTTAAAGGTAAGATAGTAGAAATGGATAAAATCAATTTGAAAAAGGATGGCGTTTTCTCTTCGGAAATAAAGGGTAAATTGACCATTCATGGAGTAAGCAAAGAAATTTCTACCCAAGCACAGTTTACCGTAAAAGGGGAAGCTGTAATAGGAGAGGCAAAAATTCAAGTAAACCCGGAAGATTATAAAATTGAAATTCCTGGAGTAGTTCGTGAAAAAATCGCAAAGGAATTGGAAGTAACTATGGTGATGAATTTTGTAGAAAAGAAATAAGTAGGCCGGTTATATGATTAAAAAGTTACTACTATGTGGGTTTGTGGGTATGGCAAGTATGTCACTCCAGGCTCAAGATGATTTAGATTTACTAGATGACTTAGGAGATAATCCGAATGAAACAACTTATGCTACTGCGAGTTATAAATCTACACGTATAATAAATTCTATATCATTAGAAAATACAGCCGAAGGGGTATTAGATTTAAGAATCTCTCACCGTTTTGGAACCATCAATTCTGGGGTAGACGAGTTTTTTGGATTGGATAATGCCGTTACTCGAATAGGATTTGATTATGGTATTAAACCTTGGTTAATGGTAGGTATTGGTAGGAGTACCTATGAAAAAGCTTACGATGGATTTTTCAAGGCTAAGATACTGCGTCAGAGTACAGGTGGTAAGAATATACCGGTTTCGTTACAGTTTTTTTCATCCGTGATGATTAACTCCTTGAAAGCTACAAACCCAGCGGAAGATTTATTCTCATCTAGAGTAGGGTACACCTTTCAGGCAATTTTAGGTAGAAAATTTAATAAAGGAACTACCGTACAAATAATGCCCACCTTAGTGCATCGTAATTTTGTTAAAACTCGAGCAGAAAGTAATGATGTATTTGCGATGGGAATAGGAGGGCGACAAAAGTTTTCAAGAAGAGCAGCGCTTACTTATGAGTTTTATTACATACCAGATGGACAGTTAGCTCCAGAGTATATGAATTATTCTTTTTCCATAGGGGTAGATATTGAAACAGGAGGTCACGTATTTCAATTATTCTTGACCAATTCAGCCGGTATGAACGAACAACAGTTTATTACTCAAAACACGGGCGATTGGGCAGATGGTGATATTCGAATTGGATTTAATATTAGTCGAGTTTTCACGGTAAAGAAACCAAAAAATTAGAGCTAATTTTATAGCATAAAAAAAGGCGATTCGTAAGAATCGCCTTTTTTGTTTTATTGTATTTGGAATTACATCATTCCTGGCATACCTCCGCCCATTGGTGGCATTGGTGGTGCTCCTGCTTCTTCTTCCTCGTCAGCTAAAACACATTCAGTGGTTAATAGCATTCCAGCAATTGAAGCTGCATTTTCTAATGCAATACGCGTTACTTTAGTTGGATCAATTACACCAGCAGCCATCATGTTTTCATACACATCTGTACGTGCATTGTAACCAAAGTCATCTTTTCCTTCCGATACTTTTTGTACAACTACGGCTCCTTCGCCACCTGAATTGGTAACAATTTGACGTAATGGCTCTTCTAATGAACGTCTAACAATAGCAACTCCAGTAATTTGGTCATCGTTTTCAACCTCTAAAGAATCAATAGCGCTGCTTGCTCTTACTAAAGCAACACCACCACCAGCAACAATCCCTTCTTCAACTGCAGCTCTAGTAGCAGCAAGGGCATCATCCACACGGTCTTTCTTTTCTTTCATTTCAACTTCAGTAGCGGCACCAATATAAAGTACAGCAACACCTCCAGCTAACTTGGCTAAACGCTCTTGAAGTTTTTCTTTGTCGTAATCAGAGGTAGTAGACTCAATTTGAGCTTTGATTTGATTTACTCTACCTTGAATTGCTTCTTCAGAACCCGCACCGTTAACAATGGTTGTATTGTCTTTGTCAATAGTGATAGTTGAAGCAGTTCCTAGATCTTCTAAGGTGGCATCTTCTAGCTTTCTACCTTGCTCTTCAGAAATTACATTACCACCGGTTAAGATAGCGATGTCTTCTAACATTGCCTTTCTACGATCACCAAAACCTGGGGCTTTTACTGCAGCAATTTTTAAGTTTCCTCTTAAACGGTTAACTACTAAAGTTGCTAAAGCTTCTCCATCTACGTCTTCCGCAATTATCATTAAGCCTTTACCCGTTTGAGCAGTTTTCTCTAATACTGGAAGAAGGTCCTTCATGGTAGAAATCTTTTTGTCAAAGATTAAGATGTAAGGGTTCTCCATTTCGGTTAACATCTTCTCGGTGTTAGTTACGAAATAGGGAGATAAATAACCTCTGTCAAACTGCATTCCTTCCACTACTTCAACAGTAGTGTCTGTACCTTTGGCTTCTTCAACAGTAATTACACCTTCTTTTTTCACTTTAGCCATTGCTTGTGCAATAAGACTTCCGATCTCTTTATCGTTGTTAGCTGAAACCGTTGCAACTTGCTCAATTTTTGAGTTGTCGTCACCCACTTCAATAGATTGAGATTTAAGATTCGAGATAACACTTTTTACAGCGGCATCAATACCTCTTTTTAAATCCATTGGGTTAGCACCTGCAGCAACGTTCTTTAATCCCGTAGCTACCATGCTTTGTGCTAAAACCGTAGCGGTTGTAGTTCCGTCACCAGCTAAATCAGCCGTTTTTGAAGCTACTTCCTTTACCATTTGTGCGCCCATGTTTTCAATAGGGTCTTTCAACTCTACTTCCTTAGCTACAGAAACACCATCTTTTGTTACGTGAGGAGCTCCAAACTTACGGTCAATAATTACGTTACGACCTTTTGGTCCAAGAGTAACTTTTACTGCGTTTGCTAGTTTGTCAACACCTGCTTTTAACTGGTCTCTAGCATCTATATCAAACAAAATTTGCTTTGCCATTTTTTTTCTAATTTTTTAAATGAGATTAAACAATTGCGTAAATTTCAGATTCCTTCATGATTAAGTAATCACCCCCATCAACAGATAATTCTGTTCCAGAATATTTTCCGTATAAAACGGTATCACCAACTTTAACAGTCATAGGTTCATCTTTTAAACCTGTACCTACGGCAACAACAGTTCCTTTTTGAGGTTTCTCTTTTGCAGTATCTGGAATAATGATGCCACTTGCAGTTTTTTCTTCTGCAGCCGCAGCTTCCACCACAACTCTATCCGCTAGAGGTTGAATGTTTAATTTCGACATTATTTTATTTTTTGTTAGTTATACTAAAATTTGAATGGGTTGCCTTGGTCATTATTTATGCCAATCCCATAATGCACTCATAATGGCAGAAAACCAAAATGGGGAGCAAAAAAAATGTCAGCCTGTGTGACAAGCTGACATTCAAAATTTGTTTAATTCTTTTATTGAGCCGGTGCAGCTGGTGCTGGAGCTTGATTTGGAACTCCTTGTTCGTCTTCAACTAACTCTTGAAACTCAGAAGTACCATCTTCAGAAACAGCAACAGAACCTGTCATTGAAGAAGACAGGATACACAGAGCAAATAATGCAATAACTAATGTCCAAGTAGATTTGTCTAGGAAATCATTTGTTCTTTGAACTCCACCAAATTGATTTGCACCACTAAAACCAGAAGCTAAACCTCCACCTTTAGGGTTTTGAATTAATACAACTAATCCAAGTAATAAACCAACGATAATAATTAATACAGTAATAAAGCTCATGCTATTTTATTTTAATTCTTTTTCTATTTTCTCAATTCGGGCGGCAAAGTAAGTCTTTTTTTCCGGATATTTCAATAACAATTTCTTATATGCACTCAAAGCTTTCTGAATATTACCTTGTTTGTAGTAAATATCTGCCAAAGTTTCGGTTACAAAATCTTCATCATCTACAATACTCAGACGGGCTAGGTTAGATGGTGTATATTCCATTTCATCATTTTTAGGAGTGATAACTTTAATATCTTTCTCTAAAAATGAGTCAATAATACTCATGTCATCTTTTTGTTTAGGCTCTGCTTTTTGATCTCTCCAATCTTTTAAACGGTCATGGTCTAGAATTGTTAACCAATCAGAAAACTTTTGTGAATCTGCTGTTTCTGCAGCTTCTGTTGTTTCGGTGCTCGAAATGGGCGGTTTAGATTGAGCAATTTCTTGAGAAAGCACGTGCTCAATGGTCTGGCCAATAATTTGACGTTCTAAGAAGTCCATTTCCTTCGAGTCCTCTTTTCCAATTTTTTTGAGGTCAAAAGGTTTGGAAAAACTTGATTTTGCTTTTGAGGAAGGTTCAATATTTACCGCTTGAGTAAAAGAAGATTCCTCAGCAATAGGTTCTTCCGCTTTTACCTCTACTATTTCCTTTGAATGATTAGATGCACCCGGATTTTCAGGAACAGTTTTTTCTATCTCGGTAGTTTCAACTTGGATGGCCTTTTCAATTTCTTGAGGAATAGATTCAGCAATGGTCTCTTGAATTTCTTTTTGGTAAAGATATTCATACATGGCTTTTCTATTGGGTACAGAAACCGCGGTTTTTTTGATCTCTTTTTGCAATAACAAATGGTGTGATTGTTGCATCTTTTTGCTCAGCAACAATCGGGCGTGACCAAAGAAAGGATACACCTCAATAATTTCTTGAAGTTCTTGAATTTCTACTTCATGTAATAAAGCAGGATTTTTTAAGGACGCTATGATTTGTTTTGCATTCATTTACCAGCTACCAATAGAAGCTTGAATTATGTCTTGAGCCAGTTGATCAGTAATATCTTCTAACAAGGCATCTTGCACAGAAGTTAAACTAGCTGACGAAGAATAATCTTGAAAACGTGTAAAGTTTTTCTCAAAATTTTGAGAAGGATCTAAACGATTTACAAATTTCATTTTTACGCCAACTGTAAGTCTGTTTTGAGAGGTGCCCTCGTCACCCGTGGTTGCACTTGGAGCAGAAGTGTAGCGGATAATCATGCCAGATAGCTGCAGGTCTCCATTTGATTTCACCAAATCTAAATTGGTTTGACGTAAAAAATTGTCTTTTAGATCCTCCGTAAAGTTTTGGGTATATGATGGCGGAGTTAATGGAGCCACATTACTAACTGTTTCAATTGATAATGTCTTGGCTTCACCTACTGAGGTGCCTGTGAAACTATAGCTTGCCGTACAGGAGTACAGCACAAATGAAGCCACAAATAGGAATAGTAAATTTCTCATTAGCTTAAATCGTATTCTTTAATTTTTCGGTAGAGGGTACGTTCAGAAATCCCCAGATCTTGCGCAGCATATTTTCTTTTCCCTCGATGTTTTTCCAAAGCTTTTTTAATCAGTTCCTTTTCCTTTTCTTCTAGTGAAAGTGATTCTTCTTCCACCTCTACATGCGCTTGAATTTGACTGCTTTGACTGCTTTGATAGCCCTGGTATTGAACCTGAGCGGTAGGATAGGTATTAGGGGCTATGGCCAATTCCTGTGACCCATTTTCAAAATTGTCTGCGTTAGATTCCAAATTAGGAACGCCATTACCTTGCACCATTGATTTTACCGTGCTTTTTAGCATTTCTACTTCTGCACGCATATCAAATAATGCTTTTACCAATACCTCTCGATTAGGTAAACTATCATGTTCTTCTTGGTTGAAAAGCACGGGTAGATGATTTTCAGAATAATTTGGAAGGTATCTTAATAAGGTCTCAGAATCTACATTTCTATTCTGCTCCAGTATGGAAATTTGCTCCGTAATGTTTTTTAATTGACGCACATTGCCTGGCCAATAATACTTGGTTAGTATTTGTTGGGCGTTTTCATCTAAACGAACTACTGGCATACGATATTTCTCTGCGAAATCGGTAGAAAATTTACGGAATAATAGTTGAATATCTGGCCCCCGATCTCTTAAGGGAGGCATGGTAATTGGAACCGTGTTTAACCTATAATAAAGATCTTCTCTAAAGCGTCCCTTTTTAATTGCTTCTTCAATATTTACATTGGTGGCAGCTACAATTCTAACGTTTGTTTTCAGCACCTTAGAAGAACCTACCTTTATGAACTCACCTGATTCTAAAATACGTAGCAATTTTGCTTGAGTGGCTTTAGGTAACTCTCCAATCTCATCTAAGAAGATGGTGCCGCCATCAGCTTCTTCAAAATAACCTTTTCGTTCGGCATGTGCTCCAGTAAAAGAACCCTTAACGTGTCCAAATAACTCGGAGTCGATAGTTCCTTCCGGAATGGCGCCACAGTTTACCGCTACGTAATTATTGTGCTTGTTCTGTCCAAATGCATGAATGATTTGAGGAATATTTTCCTTACCCACACCACTTTCACCAGTAATCAAAACACTTAATGCCGTAGGAGCCACACGAATGGCCGTGTCTATTGCACGATTTAGTTGTTCATTGTTACCAATGATTCCAAATCTTTGTTTTGCTGATTGAATGTCCATGAACCGACTAATTTACGATTTCACCTTGTAAAGTTGCTGAAGAACATTCAGTGATTTTTACGTTAACGTAATCACCTGGTTTATGATCTCCCTTTTCAAAAATTACTACGGCATTTTGTGTGGTTCTTCCAAACATATGCTCTTCAGAACGTTTAGATAAACCTTCTACCAATACTTCGAAAGTTTTGCCCACATGGTTTTTGTTTCTTTTCAAAGAACTCACTTGCTGAACCGCAATAACCTCTTCTAACCTTCTTGCTTTATCCTCTTCTTTCACGTCATCCTCAAACTTTCTTTCTGCTAAAGTTCTTGGTCTTTCAGAATACTTAAACATAAAAGCAAAATCGTAATCCACTTCTTTCATTAAAGAAACAGTGTCTTGATGTTGTTCTTCTGTTTCGCTACAGAATCCAGTAATAATATCTGTTGAAATGGCACAGTCAGGCATGATGCGATTAATAGAAGCAATTCTATCTAGGTACCATTCTCTAGAATACCCACGGTTCATTTTTTCTAATATCTCCGTGTTTCCCGATTGTACTGGTAGGTGAATGTATTTACAAATGTTTTTATGCTTAGCCATTACCTCTAAAACTTCATCCGTCATATCCTTTGGATGTGAAGTAGAAAAACGGATTCTTAAATCAGGAGACACCTGTGCCACCATATCCATTAATCCAGCAAAGTTTACGGTTGGTAAAGTTTCGTCTTTGATTTTACCTTTACTAGTCATGTTCCATCGGAAAGAATCTACGTTTTGACCTAACAAGGTAACCTCTCTGAACCCTTGATCAAATAGCTCTTTTGCTTCTTGAACAATTGTTTCAGGGTTGCGACTTCTTTCTCTACCTCTAGTAAAGGGTACTACACAAAACGAACACATGTTATCACAACCTCTCATAATAGAAATGAAAGCTGTCACACCATTTGAGCTTAAACGTACGGGACTAATTTCTGCATACGTTTCTTCTCTAGATAAAAGAACGTTCACCGCTTTTCTACCCTCAGATGCCTCTTCAATCAAACTTGGAAGTTTACGGTAAGCATCTGGACCGGCTACTATATCTACGAGTTTCTCTTTTTCTAAAAGAGTTTCACGCATGCGTTCAGCCATACATCCTAAAACACCAATGATCAATCCTGGGTTTTCACGCTTTGTCTTTTTAAAATGACCTAGACGATTCATTACACGGGTTTCCGCATTTTCGCGAATAGAACAGGTGTTTACCAAAATCAAATCGGCATCTGTTTCTTTGTCGGTAGTTTCATATCCTTCTTTTGTAAGGATAGAAGCAACAATTTCAGAGTCAGAAAAATTCATTTGACAACCATAGTTCTCAATGTACATTTTCTTTTTTGCACTGATGTTTTCGTTTTTCATCATGGTAGCTTCCCCTTGACGGTTTTCATCAATTACCTTGTTTTGACCTAATAAATCTTCCATTATAATATTGACTGTTTTGTAGTCTGCAAAACTAACTAAAAGGTATAATGTGCCATAGTGGCAGATAAAATATAATATGAATTTTTAACACACTGTAAATCAGATGGTAGTATTTGTTTTTCAGAATAGCGGTTTGTTTATCTCATTTTTAATTCGTTTAATTTGCAGCCTATCCCATAAAGAGATAGAGCATTTTAAACTACCGTATATATGGATTTGGTAATTGTGGAGTCGCCTGCTAAGGCAAAAACCATCGAAGGATTTTTAGGAAAGGGATTTACCGTAAAATCAAGTTATGGACACGTAAGAGACTTAGCTAAAAAGGGCGTGGCTATTGATATAGAGAATAAATTTGAACCTAATTACGATGTGCTGCCAGACAAGAAAAAGGTAGTTACAGAATTAAAGAGTTTATCTAAGAAAGCAGACACTGTTTGGTTAGCAACGGATGAGGATCGCGAGGGAGAAGCTATTTCATGGCACCTGAGCGAGGTTTTAGGATTAAAGCCAGAAAATACCAAAAGAATAGTTTTCCACGAGATTACTAAAAAGGCAATTAAAAACGCCATTGAAAATCCACGTACTATAGATGTGGATTTAGTAAAAGCACAACAGGCACGTAGAGTTTTAGATCTGTCTCTTATACACATCTCCGAGCCCACGAGACTCCTGAGCATCT
>CAJXPI010000018.1 GCA_913057875.1 uncultured Flavobacteriales bacterium | reverse complement strand
TCATTTCTGGAGAAATTTCGCGCTTAATCCCGGTAATTGTTTTTTGACTCATAATTTGGCGAGTCGCAAAATTGATTCAGAACCGCACATAAAACAAACTTTATACCCATTTTCATCCATATTTTTAACTCTTGTTTCAATCTGTTTCAACTTACAACTTTTTGAAGCCCTATTCCACTTGTTATCTTAGTTTTAACACTCTAAAATTGTACCGATGTCCACCATTCTAAAAGTTAAAAAAAAATCTAATACCTTTAGAAAAGAGAAATTATATGCTGCGCTGGAAGTTGCAGGAATGGCTCTTTGGGAATTTAATGTCCAAACTGAAGAAACCATATTTAATGACACCTGGTATACCATTTTAGGTTACAAACCACTGGAACTACCTATGGAAATGACTACCTTTTATTCATTGGTTCATCCGGAAGATTTAGGCCCCCTGACTCAGGCGGCAGAAAACTTTGATCATTCCCAACCCAATGCAGTATTTGAAGCTCAATATCGTGTCAAACACAAATCAGGCGAATGGATATGGTGTAGAAATAGAAGTACCGTTGAATTAGATGAGAATGGCAAGCCTTTATTATGGCTGGGCTCTGTTTTCAATATTAATCATTTAAAAGATTCTGAAAGGGAAGCTGTAAAAAACCATGAGCATTTAAATGCAGTTGTAAACTCTCTATCGGATATCATTTTTGAGTCGGATAGCGAATTCAACCTTTTAAATGTTTGGGTAACTAAAAACCATCCTGATGCAGAATTAATTAACTCATTCCAAGGGAAAAATCTTAAGAACGTCTACAGTCAACGAAAATTTAACTTATTTAAAAGCTTCATTTCCAACACCTTAAAAACAAACCAGCCCCAAGAATATCTTTATCACTCCCCTACTTTAGATCATCATTATTTGGCTAGAGCCACTCCTATATGCAAAGAAGGTCAAAAACCTAATGCCGTGACTATTGTTATTCAAGATGTTACTGAAATTCAAAGAGCTCAGAATACATTAAAGAAAAACCAAGCCAATTTAAACGCGATTATTCAAAATACCTCGGATGTTTTTTGGGCTATTGACCAAAGTGAAAAGTTAATTGTATTTAACCAAGCATTCTCCGATTTACTTTTTGACATATCAGGTTTACGACCAAAAATGGGAAAAAGATTAAATGACTCTTTTCTTATGGCGGAAACTGCTAAAAGATGGAGACATATTCATTCTAGGTCTTTACGTGGATTAGATACCACTTTTTCTAAATCTCTATATTTCACGGACGGAAAGGTCCGTTTATTTGAGTTTCACATTAATCCCTATAAAAATGATACCGGAGAAATTATTGGTAGCGTAGTTACGGGAAGAGATATTGATGATTTGTATTCCGCTAAAAAACAAGCTGAAAAGGCGGCCCGATTAAAATCAAAATTCGTATCCACCATTTCACATGAAATTAGAACACCTTTAAACGCAATATTGGGTACTTGTCATCAACTGGTAAAAGCCAACACTCAACAAAACTTAGCCGATGATATTGATATCCTACAAATGGCATCTGATAATTTATTAAATCTAATAAACGATGTTCTTGATTTTACAAAATTAGAATCGGGCAAAACAAATGTTACCAAAACAAGCATTGATTTTCCCGATTTCTTAAGATCTATGAGTCAGTTTCAAAACAAACTATCTGAGAACAAAGGACTCAACTTCTCATTTATACAAAGCGGACACATTCCAGACTTTGTGGTGACGGATAAAACCAAACTTCATCAGATTTTAACCAACATCATATCCAATGCTATAAAGTACACGAACGCAGGCAACATTGGCTTTCGTGTTCATGGAAAAAAAATGAAAAACGGACTTTCGATTCTAGAATTTGAAATTACCGATACTGGAATAGGAATTCCGCAAAAAGAAATTTCCGGAATTTTTGACAGTTTCACCCAATCTTCTACTTCCTATAACTTACTAAAAGGGGGTACCGGATTAGGCCTAGCCATCACAAAAAACTTAGTGAAGCTACTTGAAGGAAACATTTGGGTAACCTCGGAAATAGACAAGGGGTCCACTTTTAAATGTGCTTTTACCTTTGATACGCAAAAACCACAATTGCGTATACCAAACTTTAGTCCTACGGGTAATAGTAAAAGTAAAATAAAAGTTTTAGTAGCTGAAGACAATGAGATTAACGCAAAAATCATAACCCGTTTACTTGGACAATGGAACATTGATTATGACTTGGCCCCAAATGGACGAATAGCTTTTCAGCATGCCTTGAAGAAATCGTACCATTTAATATTAATGGATATTCAAATGCCCGAAATGAATGGCTATGAAGCCTCCTACAAAATAAAAAAAGAGGCTACCTTATACAATAAAAATACTCCAATTATTGCATTAACGGCTCAACCCGATTTTTCATACGATCAAAATTATCAAGAAGGAATTTTCACCTCATCCATACTAAAACCATTTCACCCCGAGAGTTTAAAATCAACCATATTCTCACAGATTAAGGAGGCGGTATAAATAGAAAAGGGCAATCTCATAAGAAATTGCCCTTTTCTATTTGGTATTTCATTTAATTACATATTCTCTTCGAAATCTAAGAATGTTTTTCCAATGATGGAAGTACATTCTAATAATTGCTCTTGATTAATAACCAACGGTGGAGCAAAACGAATAATATTTCCATGGGTAGGTTTTGCTAACAAACCGTTTTCAGCAAGCTTAATACATAAATCCCAAGCCGTAGTGCTATTAGGTGAGTCATTTACGATAATAGCATTCAATAATCCTTTACCTCTAACCATACTCACCAACTTGCTTTTCTTGGCTAATTTAGAAATTTCAATACGAAACAATTCGCCTAACACTTCTGCGTTTTCCGCTAGCTTTTCATCTTTTACCACTTCCAAGGCAGCCATCGCTACTGCAGCAGCAATAGGGTTTCCTCCAAAAGTTGATCCATGTTGTCCTGGGTGAATTACCTCCATAATATCATTATCAGCTAGCACAGCTGAAATTGGATAAACACCTCCAGAAATTGCCTTACCCAAAATCAAAACATCCGGTTTAACATTCTCATGATCTACAGCTAAAATTCGTCCAGTGCGTGCTATTCCGGTTTGAACTTCATCAGCAATAAACAAAACATTATGCTCTTTACATAGTTTAGCTGCTTCAGTTAAATAACCGTCACCCGGCACATATACCCCAGCTTCTCCCTGAATTGGTTCGACCAAGAAAGCAGCAATGTTGGAATCATCCCGTAACGCCTCTCGTAAAGCGTCAATATCATCATAAGGGATTCTTACAAATCCGGTGGTAAAAGGGCCAAAGTTCTGTCTCGCATCTGGGTCATTGGAAAAGGAAATAATAGTGGTAGTTCTTCCATGAAAGTTATTTTCACATACAATTATTTTTCCTTGATTTTGAGCAATACCCTTCTTTTCATATCCCCATTTACGTGCAATTTTCAGTGCCGTTTCAACTGCTTCTGCTCCTGTATTCATAGGAAGAATTTTTTCAAATCCAAAATACTCAGAAGCGAACTTTTCATATACCCCTAACTTATCGTTAAAAAATGCGCGCGAAGTTAAGGTAAGCGTATTAGCCTGATCCGTTAACGCCCCAATAATTTTCGGGTGACAATGTCCTTGATTTACCGCAGAATAAGCCGATAAAAAGTCGTAATATTTTTTTCCTTCTACATCCCATACATGAACTCCCGCGCCTTTTTCAAGTACTACTGGAAGTGGATGGTAATTGTGCGCGCCATATTTATCTTCTAATGCTATATAATCTTTAGAGCTTAACTTTTCTGAAGTTTGTGCCATGCTTTTATTTTTGATTTCGAACCGCAAATTTACAATTAATGGTTCATATTTCCATTTGTTTCCCTATCGTCTTCGTAATAAAATTGCGCACAAAAAAAGCCAGACTTTCGTCTGGCTTGCATTTAATATCCTTATGGATTTATTTAATACCAAATATCAATCATAGTAGTGTGTGTGTGTGATTAATTTGTAAGATGTTTAGCGTAGTGAAAACATTAAGACCAACGCCTTAATGATGGATAGTTTCGTCAGTAAGAAAAACCCCTCTGACTTTTCTTACCTATCAAATGTATAACCTACTTTTTCAATAAGGGGTATTAAATACCAAGTAGTTTTAACTATGACAAATTAATGAAAGTGATTGAAAAACTAATTAAACAACTCCATCATAAACCTATAGTTACTTGATATCATAGACCAATAATCGGTATGTACTTTCGATTAATTAAACCAATTTTATCAGTAATTTTGCAGCTTCTTAAAAAGTAACTGGATGGACGTAAAAAAAATGAAAAAGGGTAATATTCTTGAGTTTACTATTACTGATTTAGCATTTGGAGGAAAAGGAATCGCAAAAATTCCTACCGAAGATGGTGATTATATTGTTTTCGTTTTAAATACTTTTCCTGGACAGGTGGTTAAAGCCAGAGTAATTAAAAAGAAAAAACGGTTTGCTGAGGCTAAGGTTACAGAAGTGGTAAAAGCTTCACCCGATGAATATTCCATTGAATTTCAACCCATTCCAGGAGCTCCGTATGCTACTTGGCCTGTGGATTTACAACAAACACATAAAAAAACGAGTACTCTGGACGTTTTAAAACGTATTGGTTTTGTCAAAAATGCTGATGATATCTTTGATGAATTTATTCCCTCCCCTTCCAATTGGCACTATAGAAATAAAATGGAATATTCCTTTTCTACCATTATTTGGGATGAGGATCAAAAAACGGATATTGATGATTTTGGATTAGGTTTCAAACACAAAGGACAATGGCGAGTGGTAGATAACTTAGATGCCGATTCTGGATTATTTGATAAACAAATTGAAGATGGATTGAAGTCTATTCGTCAATGGTGCATTGATAGTAATTTACCTGCTTGGCATCCTGTTCGTCACCATGGTTTCTATCGATTCCTAACCGTAAGAAAGAGTTTTTATACCAATAAAGTATTATTCAAAATCAGTACTAGTTCCTCACACCTAGAAAGCTTTGATAAACAGGGTTTTATTCAAATCCTAAAAAATGTGGTAGGAGATCGCTTAGCTGGTGTTATACATACCATTAACGATGGGCAAGGAGATAGAACACAAGATGAAGACCTTTCGTCAACCGTAATTTTTGGAGAAGATAATTTAGAAGAAAAGATTCATAATCTTTATTTTGATGTAAGCATTGGCAGTTTTTTTCAGCCTAATCCTCAATCGGCTCAATTACTTTATCAAAAAGCGATTGACTACACCTTCTTAGACCAGAACTATACTGAAGAAGATACTATTGTAGACCTGTTTTGTGGAACGGGAACTATTGGTCAATTAGTCGCAAACCAAGCCAAAGGCTGCGTAAAAGTAATTGGGGTAGATATTATTAAGAGCTCTATTGAAGACGCAAAGAAAAACGCTAAAAAGAATGGTATTCAAAACCTAGAATTTTATGCTGCTGATGTCAAGAATTTTTTAAACGATCACCAAGGGTATCAAGGCAAAATTAAAACGGTAATATTAGATCCTCCACGTTCAGGGATTACCCCTAAAGCCTTAAAAAGAATAATAGAATTAAATGCCAGCCGGATAGTTTACATCTCATGTAACCCTGCCACTCAAGCAAGGGATTTATTAGATTTTCATAAAGCCGGATACGAAGAAAAACAAATCAGTATCGTTGATCAATTTGTGCACACAGCTCATGTTGAAAGCGTTGTTTTACTGGAAAAGTAATATACCTAATTGGGATTAGTCTTTAATTGTCAATCCTAAAAAAACAGTCAAATCATCTCCTTTAAATGACATGTTATTTTTTAAAGGGCCTTCAAGCTGATAAGGCTCAAAACCTTCCATCGATTTAGAAGGTGTAAAATTGGCCAAAGCTAACATTCCTTTTTGACGTGAAATAGAGTATTGTAAACCAAAAAGAACGTCATACTTTAAGAATTGAAAGCTTTTTCCTGCAGAAAAGTGGTAATAATGAGACCTTGAATTCTTGAACTTATCCAAATCATTCAAATCGCCATAATTGAAATCCTTTAATGCATCAAAGTCTGTTTTAAATCCAAACATCATCGAACGGTTTTTTTTATTATAAATTTCTACCCCTACAGCAATATTGACAATACTCTTGCCACCCGAAACAAAGGAAAGAACCTCTGTTTCAAACTCCGGAAAATAAGCCGTTTTCAGAACATTTACATCTCCATCTGTTTGATCAATTACCTTGTAAGGTTTTAATCCCGCAAACCACTCTGTCGTTAAATTCCAACGCAATTTCTCTAACCGGTAATCCACTCCAACGGCAATAGACAATGGGTCTCTTACATTCAATTTCATTTTTTCGCCCGTAGCATCGTAAAAGTAATCCGGTAACACACCAGTATCGTTTGGATCCGGGTTATTGATTCTTGAAATATTCCGACTGCCCGAAATGCTGCTGGCAAAATACATGGATGGGCTAGTAATCGTCATTCCTCCACTTACGTTTTTTGAGAAACGATAGTTTGCACCCAACTTCACCGTACCCCGCCAATTATATCCCCTAGAACTGGTAATATCATTGGCTAAGGCTATTCGTTGATTTGTATCTGCACTAATAGCCGAAATCTCAATTGATTTCGTAAAGTGATACCTAAGACTCGTATATCTCAAAAAACCGCTCAGCCCAAAGGAAAGGTTTTCATTAACAAACTTTGCAATTCCAATTCCATACCAATAATCATTAAATTCGGATCGCGTACTGACACTCCCGATGTAGAGTTCCTCTCCCGGAAAATCTTTTACAACATCATATTCTTCTTTCACATCATCTTCTAGAGAGTGATCAAACTTTGCACGATTAAAATAAGCCGCTTTCCATACCAACTGGAACTTATCCTTTGGGTACAAATTGGCCGATAAAAATCCCGCGGTTACCGAAGATTCAAGGGTACTCACATCCATCCTATCTCCAATGGCATTCTCATACCTCAAATAATCTATATTTAACACCCCGTTGGCAAACGAAAACTGATTCATACTAGAATCCGAAAGGATACTAGGATTATAGTAAATGGAAGATTCATCTTGATACCCCCCTACCACCGCACCAGACAATAAGGCCGATTTGGTACTAAAGCTTTCTCCCCAATACCTACTAAACTGAGCCTCCCCTTTTAGTAACCCTAAAAAAAGAAAACCAAGTAATAATATGTAAATCTTGGTTTTCAAACTCTAATATAGTTTTAAAATAGGTAGCCTATTATGTTCCTTTTCGTAAAAAGGAGACTGTGTATACAACCAATACAAACGGTATTTTCCACTTTTAAATTGAGGATCACTTTCTAGCTTGGCATCGTATTGCATTTTAAGCATTACATCTTCATCCAGCATTTTTTGCGCATATGGTTCAAAAACATAAGCAGAGTACCATTCTTTTTGTTGCACCACCTCATCGTAAAAGTTCCATGCAAAAAAACTGTCATCTGATTCGGGTTGCAATACATTTAAAATATATCTCCAACCTTTTTGTTGCGTTGAAACCAAATAATCTCCAGTTGAAAAATCCATAGAAATAGCCGAATCTCTAGCCGTTACTTTTTGGTGTAGATAATGACCTTCATAGGGTTTTGTTCCATTTTCATAGTGGCTAATGTACATTCCTGTTCCGTAAATAGTGGTATCTCCGGTTATCATGGTCAACTCAATTTCATTCGCTTTTAATCGCGTAATAACTTCTTTCCATGCCCCCTTTACTACAAAATAATTGGGCACATGAACCTGACTAACTTTTACATAGGTATTATAGTAATCAATTTTTATTGTTTCTTTTTTATTGCGGTTATAATACACCTGTTCCTTCCCTAAAATTTCACTGAAATGGTATTCTGGAGCATAAGACAAAAAGGTTAATTCTTCTTTTTTTGTCGTATCCAAAGCTAGATTGATATATTCAAATTCACGTGCATATTCAGAGTCGGCAATCCTTTTGTTTTCTTTTAACTCGGTACTATTTTCATCTACAAATTGGGTCAACAATTTCAAAAATTTCGAAGTGGCATTTTTTCGTGCTTCAAATGACTTCCACATATGTGCCTCCGTAGTAAATCCAATACAATTAAAAAGTGCCGCATACCCTGTTGAAAATCGGGTCATATCATTAAACGCCTTAATCCCTTTATTCGGAGTGGTACCAAAAACATTTACATAGGGAGTTAGGCTATCATAATTCTGATAAATATACGGTGTAATTTTAGCTTCTAAATAATTTCCTAGATGTGCATCCAGTCTTTCTTTACGTGTAGATAATAGCGTCATGGTATACTGATAGTCGGCACCATTAGAAGTATGTGTATCCACAAACAGTTCGGGTTGCAACCAATGAAACAACCTATAAAATGCAAAAGCATTCTTGCTATCGGCTTTAATATAATCTCTATTTAGATCCAAATTTCTTGCATTCCCTCTGAACCCATGTTCTGCAGGTCCATTTTGATTGGCTCTGCTGCAACACCCACGGTTTTTCATGCCGCCAATATTGTATGCTGGAATTATTCCAATTACCACATTTTCGGGTAGGTTTTGGCTAGTCAGCAATTCCTCCGCCCATTCAATACTTGCATCAATACCGCAAGACTCACCCGAATGAATACCATTTTGAACTAGAATTACAGCTTTATTATGAATATCTTCTGGGTAAAACTCGCCACTAGAGTTTATTAAAAATAAGCGTAAGGGCTCTCCTGAATCTGTTTCTCCAAATGAAATTAAATCGCAATTGTTATAGTTACTCGAAAGCGTTTCATAGCGTTTAATCAATGAGTAATACTCTACCGATTGATTTGAATTAATATTTTGGGCGATACTGGAAGTCAGCCCCATAAAACTTAAAGTCAAAATCAAAAATGGAATTATCCTCATACCTCGTTTCATTTTACACAAATGTAAAGGGAACATTAGTTTTCTACTACTAAAAAAATTAGGTCAGAATCATAATTGGAAAAAACTACTCCGCGTCAGCTTCAAATTTGTAACCCACTCCGCGCACAGAAAAGAAAAATTTAGGTTGGCGCTGGTTTTGCTCAAAATACTTCCGGTAAGCAAGAATATAATTATCAATGGTTCTGGTAGATGGAAAAACATCGTACCCCCAAATTTTTTGCAGTATTTCTTCACGAGACACCACCTTTCCTCTTTTTTCAATTAACAGTTTCAATAGCTTCATCTCTCTTTTAGAAAGTGATTTAACCTCTCCACTCCACGTGGAAATTTCAAAGCTCGAAAAATCCACCTTATTTCCCCCAAAAGAAAACGAATTTAAATCTTCTGTTGCCGTGTCGTTCAGCGCATGTCCACGTTTTACCAATAAACCCACTCTCAACAAGAACTCTTCTAAATTGAAGGGTTTTGCCATGTAATCATCCGCTCCCGTTTTTAAGCCTAAAATTTTATCTTCAGCAGAGTTTTTTGCACTTAAAAATAATATAGGTACTTGAGAATTTTCTAACCGTATGGTTTCGCAAACCACGTAACCATCAATCTTGGGTATCATTACATCCAGAATCACTAACTGAAAATGACTTGATTTAAATTTCTCAATAGCTTGCTCACCATCTACCGCAACGGTAACATTATACCCTTCTAACTCTAGGTTCAATTTTAAAGCCTCATACAATGATGGTTCATCCTCTACCAATAAAATTCTGTCTGCCATGAAATTTGGTTTTATACAAAAATAAATGATTAATTATTGCACTAAACCTTGTCTTTTCGTTTTCGCGAAATTTGAGATAATAATTACAGAAAAATGACAGTTCAGTAGGTTTGGATTGCCACCTACAACCTCTTACTTTTGACATTCCATTTTTGAAATTAAACATCACATTGAATCGCCAAGAAAAAGCCATAAGAGAAGTTCTTTCCAACTGCATAGAAAAGAATCAAAATTTCGCAGTTTTCAGTTATCCCAATAGTCAAGAAATTCAACTCGTCCTAAAAAATCCATTAGTAAAAAATCATTCGGATGTGGGTTTTATTATGCGTCCTTTTGAAATGATTAATCAAAATCAGGAAGTGTTTATACCTGCAGATTTCCATTTAATCACAGATACGGATTGGTCAAAATATTCCACCCAAATTGCACACCTACCTCCAGGTAAAGAAAAGCAATTAGACGATTCCCCTTTTTGCATAACTAAAGAAACCTATCTCAAAGATTTAAGAAAAGGGATTTCAGCAATGTCAAAGTTGAAAGTAGATAAATTCATCTACTCACGTATTGAAAAAGTGGAGAATACGAAGGACTTAGATTTGACCGAATTATTTTTTAGCATTTTACACCATCATAAAAATGCATTTGTTTACTTAATACACCACTCTCAATCTGGATACTGGATGGGAGCAAGTCCTGAAACCCTAATCGAATGGAAAGGAGATCGAATTAGCACCATGTCTTTGGCGGGTACGCAACCTGATTTGGGAATAACACCAAATTGGGAGGAAAAAGAAAAAGAAGAGCAACAATACGTTACTCAATATATTGAAACATGCTTTTCAAAAAATAGGATTGCTTTTAGCACTGATGAAACCAGAAGTGTAAAAGCGGGTCAAGTATACCATTTACATAATGAAGTTTCATCAAATTATGGGGTGAGTTTTATGCAAGTTTTACACCTTACTCAATCGCTGCATCCTACCCCTGCCATTTGCGGAGTACCCTTAACAAGAGCAAAAAGTTTAATCCAAAATATGGAGAGACACCCACGTGAGTATTACACAGGATATTTAGGAATAATTAATCCCCAAAAAGAGGTTCGATTATTTGTTAATCTAAGATGTATGCAGATCTTCCCAAACTTTATAGGTTTGTATTTGGGAGGAGGTATTACCAAAAAATCGGTTCCAGAAAAAGAGTGGGAAGAAACCGTTTTTAAGTCACAAACTTTACTAAAAGAAATCGAATCATTAACTAAGGGGGACAACCCATAGGTTCACCTAAACATTCTTCCAAATTGGAAACCACAAATAAAATAAGCGTTCAGCAACTTATTTCACAGCTTTGGCAAAGAGGATTAACACGTATTGTAATCTCCCCTGGCTCGAGGAATGCCCCATTGATTTTGGGATTTACCACCCATTCCAAGTACGATTGTTTTTCTGTTCCAGATGAGCGAGTTGCTGGGTTTATTGCTTTAGGAATGGCCCAACAAACAGGTAAGCCCGTTGCATTAGTTTGCTCCTCAGGTTCTGCTTTATTAAACTATTACCCTGCTATTGCAGAAGCTTTTTATCGTAAAATCCCTTTAATCGTCTTATCGGCAGATAGGCCTGAACGATTAGTGGATCAAGGTGATGGCCAAACCATTCGTCAAAAGAACGTGTACGCAAATCACATTCTGTATTCTGCGCAATTAGATGAATTTCCGAAAGGTTCTCAAATCGTTAAAAACAATTCTATAATTCAAAGTGCGTTAAATTTAGCAATCCCAACCTCAATAAATGGAGGGGGACCGGTACATATTAATCTACCCTTTGAAGAACCCCTTTATATCCGATCTGAGTTTACGGAGTCAGTTCCTGCACCACATAATTTGGACGAAGAGGTAATAGATGAGTCAGAAATAATCAAATTAGATCAGGTTTGGGCATCCAGTAAAAAGAAAATGATTTTAGTGGGACAAAAACCTTCAAACTCACAAGTGGATGATTTACTCAAAGAACTGAGTAAAGAAGCTTTAATTCTATCTGAAACCACTTCAAATATTGACGTTCCAAATTCCATACAATGTATTGACAGACTGATCACTACACTCTCTATGGAGGAAAAAAAATCTTTACAACCAGATGTTCTAATAACCTTTGGAGGAAACGTTGTTTCAAAACGGATTAAAGCCTTTCTTAGAGAGTTTTCTCCAAAACATCATGCGCATATCGAAACCATCGAAAAAGCGCCAGACACTTATTACTGTTTAAATCAACATTTCTATAATTCAGATCAATTGGTTTTAAGTACTCTCCAATCTCATTCAGATCTTGATTCTTCTGATTATGTAAACCAATGGTTAGGGGTAGACAAGCAAAGGGCTATTGTACAAACCCAATTTGAAAAAACAGTTGCGTTCAGTGACTTTCAAGTCATGCAAACCGTTAAGAATTTGATTCCACCTAAAAGTATTGTTCACCTAGCGAACAGTACTTCTGTTCGATATGCGCAACTATTTAATTGGAAACAAGATTTAGTTTTTGATGCCAATAGAGGTACTAGTGGAATTGATGGAATTGTATCTACAGCGATGGGAACTGCAATGGCCACACTTAAAACAGTGGTGTTAATTGTAGGTGACATCTCATTTTTTTATGATACAAATGCATGGTGGCATAGACACATTCCAAATAATTTAAAAGTAATTGTAGTTAATAATAATGGAGGTGGGATTTTTAGATTTATTGACGGGCCTAATAGTACCGGACAACTAGAAAACCATTTCGAAACGCATCAAAAAAACAGTGTGAAACACATTGCCCTAGGCTTTGACCTTCCTTATTTTTGTGCTTCTTCAAAGATTGAATTTGAAAATAAACTAAAAAAACTAATTGATACGGGATCTTCTGGTATTTTGGAGGTAGAAACTCCACAAAAAGAAAATGCTGGGATTTTGAAATCCTATTTCGAAAACTTTAGAACTAAAGGTATTTGAAGTAAATAATTTAAATTTCACCAAATTAAAATATGATAACATACATCATTATAGCTGTTACCTGTATTGTATCCTATATAGCGTTTAGCAATCGTGAAATATTTGCTAAATACCTATTTGACCCCTATTTGGTCAAACATAAAAAGCAATACTATAGAATTATATCTCATGCCTTTTTACATGGAGGATGGGGACATCTGCTAATAAACATGTTTGTTCTCTGGCAGTTTGGTGTTTTTGTGGAATCCGTGTTTTATGCCGAGTTCGGTTCATTTGGAGGAATACTTTATATCGTTTTATACTTTGGTGGCATTTTATTCTCCTCTATTCCTTCCTTGCAAAAACATGGTGACAACCCCTATTACACCTCCATTGGAGCTTCCGGAGCGGTTGCTGCTGTTCTGTTTTCCTATATAGTAATGTTCCCTACTCGATCCTTATATTTTATGGCTATTTTGCCCATTCCGGCCATTGTTTTTGGAGCTTTGTATTTATGGTATGAAAAACGATTAGCGGATCAAAATGTAAACGATGGAATTGGTCATGACGCTCATTATTTTGGAGCCGTTTATGGTGTGATTGCCACCATAATATTTAAACCTAGTTTCTTTACTGGTTTTTTTGCTCAAATTGCAGCAGCTATCGGATTTTAATTAATTATAGTCATGAAAGCATTGTTTTTAGATCGAGACGGAGTTATTAACCGTGAACGCGGAGAATACACCTTCCAGGTGGAAGACTTTGATATTTTACCTAGTGTAGTTCCAACTCTAAAATGGGTTCAAGAATTAGGATATTTGCTAATTCTCATTACCAATCAAGGTGGAATTGCCAAAGGAATATATGGTCATCAAGATGTAGAAAATTGTCATTTATACTTGAAAAAGGAATTGAAAAAAAATGGGATTATACTCACTGATGTCTTCTATTCTCCTCATCACCAAGATTATTCTAAATCTTTGGATCGAAAGCCGGGTTCATTAATGCTTGAAAAAGCTTTAGCCATTTATAAAATTGATGCATCTCAGAGTTTTATGGTAGGCGATTCTTCTAGAGATATCCAAGCAAGTGAAGCCGTTGGCGTAAAGGGGTTTTTAATAGAACCCAATTCTTCGTTAGAATTTTTAAGAAACCATTTATCATGAGCGGATATGTAAGCTTAAACGGAAAATTAATTCCTTCAGAGGCACCAATTTTCACAGTCGCCAATCGTAGTTTTAGATATGGCGATTCTCTTTTTGAGACTATAAAATGTGCCCATGGAATGCCCCTATTTTTAGAGGGCCATTTACAACGTTTATATTCGGGAATGGAATTTTTGAATTTTGATTGGAGTGATCAACTTTTGAAGTCCGTCATCAATGAAGAAATCATTCGTTTACTGGTTCGTAACCGTCATAAAGATGGAGCAAGGGTGCGACTCACTGTTTACAGAGCAGATGGCGGGCGGTATACACCGGAAACTAACGAAATAAATGTATTGATTGAATCGGATTCAGACGCTAATGAATTTTACTTAAACAAAGAAGGCAAAACCATTGCCATTTTTGATGAGGTTTTTAAACCAATTGATGCCTTTAACTCTATGAAATCCGCAAACGCTTTATTATTTGTAAAGGCAGGATTAGCAAAGAAAAAGCATCAGGTAGATGAAATGATCATACTAAATTCCAAAGGATTAGTATGCGAAACCATCTCTTCCAACCTGTTTTTGGTCATCCACAACCGCTTAATAACCCCCCCTCTTACTGAAGGGTGTTTGCCTGGAACTATGCGTCAAAATATTTTGGCCTTAGCTCCTAATTTAGGCTTAGAAGTATTGGAAACCCCAGTTGGGGTAAATGCATTTGAACAGGCTGAAGAAGTTTTTTATTCCAATGCTATTTCTGGAGTTTCGTGGGTACTTGGATATGAAAAGAAAAGATATTTTCATAAGGTTTCTGCTAAAATAATAGAAGAGTTGAATCAGGTTATTTCTCAGTAATTCATTTAGATCCATTTATTTTAAGCCGGAAACTTGGGTGCTTTTGCATAAAAAGATTCAGATGTATTAATAATTTAATAATTGGATTCTTTTTCATACTTTAGGGCCGTAAAAATTATCTAAAAAAATACTTAATTAAATACTATGAAAAAACTTTTACTTTTTGCTTTCACCATGGGGATGAGCACCATGACATTTGCACAAGATGGACTAGTTTCTGTAGATAGCTATGTATCACCAACTGGGACCGTCACCACGGAAGATCCTGCAAATGGTACAACATTACTAGAGGTTGAAATTACAAACAACGAAAGTGCATTTACCTATCCTGGCGCTTTTACGCAATTATCATTTGAAGTTACGGTAGATGGAAATGCTATTAATGACCCCACAACTTCAGCTCCAATTTGGGTAAAACAAATTAACCTTGATTTAGCTCCTGGAACTAGCCAAAATGTAACTTTGGCCACTAATTGGGGTGCAGTAGGAGATCCTGGGTCACATGAAATGTGCGTGAAATTAACAAATATATTAATCGCAAGTACCGGAACTTTCGTTCCTAACACGGATCAAAACATGGAATTCTGTGATGATTTTGATTTTGCTTGGCCTGCAAGTGTAGCAGATTTACAAACATCTGAAATTGCGAATATCAAAACTACTGGTGACGTGATGACAGTTATTGTTAAAAACACAAGCGCTGTCACTGAAGTAAAATTAATGAGTATCACAGGTCAAGTTGTAAAAACCGTGACCACTTCTAACGGTGGACAAAACTTCAATCAAAACTTTGATATTTCAAATTTAACTTCTGGGGTTTACATTGTTACAGTGCAATCAGAAAACGGAGCTACTCAAGCTCAAAAAGTATTTGTTCAATAAGCTATTATAGAACATAAAAAAAGGGGAGCATATGCTCCCCTTTTTTTATGCTTTATTATTTGTTCCTAATAGATATTGCCAACCTTAACCAATCGCTGCGCATCCAATACCATTATTTTACGCCCATTAGTTTTGATTAAATTTTCCTCCTTAAAATCATGTAGTAAACGAATGATTGTCTCGGTAGCTGTGCCCACAATATTAGCCAAGTCTTCTCTTGTCATATTAATTTCAGCTGGTTCTACTGGATTTTCTTCATCAATGTAAATATCTTTTAACATCAATAATGAAACAGCCAACCTTTCTCTAACGGTTTTCTGAGCAAGATTAGTTAACATTTCAGTCATCATACTAAGTTCATGGCATGCTTCCTTTAATAACATTTTACTAAAATCAGTAGATTCTTCCATTAACCTAAGAAACTCCGATTTGGGAACAAAACAAACCTGAACATCCTCAAGAGCCTCCGCTGTAACTGGATACAGATCTTCACCAATCATTGCTCTGTATCCAACCATATCACCTGACTTAGCTACCTGAATAATTTGGTCTTTACCGTCATCTCCTGTTTTATAAACTTTTAACCGTCCCTTATTGATACAAAAAACACCTAATGGACGCGTATCCTCATGGAAAATTATTTGTCCCTTTTTGTAGGCCGTACATGATTTATTATAGTTTATCTTATTTAGATCTTCAGCGCATAGACCACTAAATTTAGATATCCCTTTTACCTGACAATCTTCACAGGCGATACTAATTCTACGTCCTCTCATTATTGATTTATTTACCCTACAAAGTAACGTATAATTTTTTACTAATAAAAAGATTTGAAATCGATTAATAACATTGTTATCACTGCAAAAAGAGGCAATTTTATTTATATTAGTCGCAACAATATAAGTTATGTCCTACAAGGTTTTAATTACAGAAGATGATCAAGTAACTGCGCTATTTATAAAGCGAGTAATCAAGCAAATGGGACATCAACCTGTAGGAATTGCCTATACCGGAGAGGAAGCCTTAGAATTAGTGAAATCCGAAAGTCCTGATTTAGTTTTAATGGACATTTCTCTTCCCGGTGAAATGGATGGGATATCAGTTTCCAATGTAATCATAGAAAAATTAGAATTACCTGTGGTTTATATTACTGGCATGTCAGACCGAGATACCGTTGGAAGAGCCTTAAAATCTCATCCCTATGGGTATATCTCAAAACCGGTAACCGAAGGTAGCTTACAAACAGTGATTGAGCTGTCCATGCAACGTTTTAATCTTGAACGAGAATTATTACAAAGTCAAGTTCAACTGCAACAATTAAATTCAAACCTAGAAGAAAAAGTACGGGAGAGAACTTCAGAGCTAAATAGTAAAAATGGAGATCTCAAAAAAGAAGTAGCGAAGAGAAAAAGGTCAGAAGCCCAATTAAAAGTTTCTCTAGCAAAAGAAAGAGAGTTGAATGAACTAAAATCAAGAATTGTTAGTATTATTTCCCATGAGATAAAAACACCGCTCACTAGTATTAAAAGTTCAGCCGAACTTATTGAAATTCATTTAGAAAATCAGTCTCCTGGAGAAAAAATAAAAAAACATATTGGTAGTATTGACCGTTCGGTGAATTCTTTAACCAATATAATCAATGAAACGCTTCTTATTGGTAAAATAGAGTCAGGAGCTTTGGAGCCAGAGTATGAGCCCACCCATCTGAGAGAGTTAATTGATGATATTATTGACACCATTGAATCTGGTATTGGAAAAAACCACACCATTGAGTTAGAAATGGGAACTGAAGTTCCAGTTTTATTTAATACTGACAAAAGGCTATTCACCCAAATTTTCACGAATCTTTTAAGTAACGCTGCGAAATATTCTCCTGATGCGGAAATTGTAGAGGTTAGTTTTAATATGGATGAGGGTACATTGCATTTTTCAGTAGTTGATTATGGCTTAGGAATACCAGAAAAAGATCAAAAATTCTTATTCGAAATGTTCCATAGAGCCTCCAACACATCTGATATTGAAGGAGTTGGGCTAGGATTGGCTATTGTAAAGAAATCAGTGGAGGAACTAAGTGGTAAATTAGAGTTTATCAGTTCTGAAAATCAAGGCACCTCATTTATGGTAAGCCTACCTGCATAACTTCCTCTTTAATTCAAGTTGCTCGTTAAATTTTATATTTGCACCCCAGTGAGTATAAACATTCCACATAAACTTCTGCTAGCATTTTTGATGCTATTTTCTTTTTACGCCAATGCAAATAACTCCAACGAAGTAAAAAGAGATACCGCCATTGCCCAAGTTGTTTATGGTAAAGACTACCTTTTTAAGAGTATTGACCACCTCTCACCTGCCGAGCTCAAATCTTATAAAGATTCGCTAACTGCAATTACCCCAGCACCCATTAAATTAATAGACCAGGTAAATCTTTTGCTTAAGATTAGAACTATGGGTTTCGATGAACTATACACAGCTATTGACTCTCTTTTTGAGTTGGACCATGTTCCCTATCCTCTCATTAATGAACTAAACAGATATATTAGCGAAAACCAACAGGAGCTGCTCAATTTTGCCAATGAAACTATTGACACCAGTCAATTCCCTGCAAATTATTATTACCATTCGTGGAATACCATTACGCCAAATCCATATAAAGCAAATGAGTTGGCCCAAAATGACAGTATCATTGAAATAAAATTAATAGGTACTCAAAGAAGTACCGCATTTGTAATGCCTATTGAGGACAAGCTCACTTCAAAATATGGATGGCGAAATGGCAGAATGCATAAAGGTATAGATATCGATCTTCAGGTATGGGATACAGTAGTTACCGCCTTTTCTGGAATGGTTAGAGTAGCTAGAAATTATCGAGGTTACGGTAGAGTTGTGGTAGTGAGACATTTTAATGGATTAGAAACACTTTATGCCCATTTACATAGAATTAAAGTAGAACCCGGTCAAATTGTGGCTCCTGGAGAACTTGTGGGGCTTGGAGGTAGTTCTGGGCATTCTACAGGTAGTCATTTGCACTGGGAAGTTCGCTTTAAAGGTCATCCTATTAACCCTCTAAATTTTTTAGATTACGAAACAGGCACTTTAATTAACGATATCTTGGTGTTACAAAAAACAAAACATGGCTTTGCAGGTTATCCCAAAGGAAGTGCTTTTTATGTAGTGGAAAACGGAGATTATTTATATAAAATTGCATCCGAATGCGGAACTACCGTTTCGAAGCTTTGCAAATTGAACGGAATTAAAAGAAATTCACCACTAATTGTAGGCCAAAAACTGCGTGTTATATGAATCTACCATCCTTTGATTTCACCAACTGGAGAGAGCATCCATCCGACAATAGATATACCGTTTTCTTTTTTAAAACGGAACAAGAAAGCAACTATTTCAAAAAGTTGCTAGAGGAACACAATGTTTGGTATGAGTTCAATTTTGACAAAAGTGAACCAAACTATAATTACTATTTTGCCGTTAACAAAGTAAACGAAAAGCAAGTGATTACCTATAACCATCTTGCCGTTGGCGAATACAGAAAGCCATTTTTACAGGTTCCTGTGTTACGGTATGTATTAATAATCTCGATGTTTGCCATTTTAGTTTTGGCAGTAATTAGTTACTATAAATCACATTCTTAATGAAAAAGTTCTTTTACTTCACCGTTGTTTTGTTGGCTATGCAAACTTCTGGTCTTACGCAAGGAAAAGGCTATTTAGGTGGTTTTCAGTTTAAACCCATGTTAGGAAATGGCGTTTTTTCCAATACGGCACAAACCACGACTAATGATACTATTAACTTTTCTATCACAAACAAATTTGGATATTCATTTGGAATGACCATTCGCAAAAAATTCACAAAAGTATTGGCCATTGAATCTGGCTTGCGATTTACACAACGTAATTATGCTGTAAACATAGACAGCGCATTTACAAGCTATTCTAGTAGTATAGATTACCGAATTATTGCCTACGAAATACCATTAAAAGCTATGGTTCGCTTAAGAAGTTCTGATAATTCTTACTTTAATGTTTCTCTAGGTGGTCAAATAGACCTCTATCCTAGTGACATTTTCGCTTATAATTTTGAATGGCAGGTACAAGTAAACAGAAGAAGCTGGGTTCAAGGTTCGTTTGTTACTAACTTAGGCTGGGAAATACATCCAGAAGATTTGGGAATTTTTTATATTGGGCTTGCTTATAACCAACCTTTTGTACCCCCCTTTGCCGCCAATATTGGAGAACGAAACACCACCGCTGCTATTGTTAATATGAAACAAACAGGAACATTCTTTTCCATTGATTTGAGGTATTATTTTGAACCTAAAAAAGAAAAAGGAACCGACAGAGACGACTTTTAATTTACGAACAAAACCTAGTAATAAAACTCTAGCAAAAAAAAATTGACCTTATTCATAAAATAATATCTTTGGCAGCTAATAAATTATTGACATGGGAAATAATCTTTTAAAAGGAAAAAGAGGAATTATATTTGGAGCACTTGACGAGAATTCAATTGCTTGGAAAACCGCAGTTAAAGCTCACGAAGAAGGAGCTACTTTTGTTTTAACAAACGCACCTATTGCAATGAGAATGGGCGCTTTAGACAAATTAGCTGCTGACACAAATTCTCAAATCATTCCAGCAGATGCAACAAGCATGGAAGATTTAGAAAAACTAATTTCAGAAGCTGTTGAAATTTTGGGTGGACCTCTTGACTTTATCTTACACTCTATTGGAATGTCTCCAAACGTTAGAAAAGGAAAGCACTATACTGAATTAAACTACGACTGGTTTCACAAAACTTTAGATGTATCAGCAATGTCTTTACATAGAGTTTTACAAACTGCTTATAAAATGGATGCCATGGCCGAATGGGGATCTATCATTAGTTTATCTTTTGTGGCCGCTCAAAGAGCATTCCCTGGATACAACGATATGGCAGATGCTAAATCTTTAATGGAATCTATTACACGTAACTTTGGTTACCAATACGGAAACAAGAAAAATGTTCGTGTGAACACTATTTCTCAATCTCCTACCCTAACTACTGCGGGTAAAGGTGTGGGTGGTTTTGATCAGTTCATCAACTTTGCCGAAGATATTTCTCCCCTTGGAAACGCTTCTGCTGACCAATGTGCAGATTACACGGTAATGATGTTCTCTGATTATACGAGAATGGTAACCATGCAAAACTTATTCCATGACGGAGGTTTCTCTTTTACTGGAATTAGTGAAAAAGTAATGTCTAAATACGGAATGTAAACCGTATAAAAACACATAATTTTAGGGGTGGTTTTTCCACCCCTTTTTTTGTGGTTAATTTTATGAGTCATCTCAATACAATAGTACAATACGTAAAACATCAAATTAGAGCGTACAATCGTCACGGTATACATTCACCGTTTGTTTATGCCTTTTTAGAGGATGTATTGTACGCGGATGATCGTTCTGAATTTAAGAATTTGGAACAACTGAAAAACGCCTTGCTAAATGATGAAAGAGTAATTCAAATAACAGATTTAGGAGCTGGATCAAAAATCAATCAAAACAACAACCGATTGATTAAAGATATTGCAAAACACAGCTCAAAACCTTCCAAATACGGCCGTTTATTCAATAGAATGGTAAAGTATTACCAAACGGAACAAGTAATTGAGCTAGGAACTTCGCTTGGCCTCAGTTCGAGTTACTTTGCCCAGAACAATCCTCACCTTAAAGTAACCACCATTGAAGGTTGTCCCGAAACCTTGAAAATTGCTACCACCAATTTTGAAAAGCTTAACCTAAATAACATTCGTACACTACAAGGTGACTTTAAAGATCGTCTATCAGAAGCCCTTACACCCAGAGGTGAAAAAGAAATCATCTTTTTTGACGGAAACCACCAGGAACAAGCTACCCTAGAGTACTTTAAAACTGCATTAAAGAATGTTTCCTCTAAAAGCATTTTCATCTTTGATGATATTCATTGGTCTATTGGAATGACTAAAGCTTGGAACAAAATAAAAGGCCACCCCCAAACGGTGGTGACCTTAGACCTATTCTTTATTGGTATTGTGTTTTTTGATGAGCGTTTAACTCCCCAAAATTTCAATATCCGCTTTTAGTTTTTCTTTTTCTTGGCTTGGGCTTCTAAACGTTTCTCGTATTTCTCAATGAAATCTTCTAATTGCTCCGCATTCAGTTTCTTCGCAATAATTTTTTTATCAGCATCCAGTAAATAAAGCTGTGGCGTAGAATAAATATCCCAATAATCTCTAAAATTTAAACTATTGAGGGTGGTCTTTCCGCTTAAAATATACTCTTGTGCATTCTTATTAATATCAGGGTTATCCGAAACATCAATCCAATCAAATCCATTTTCTTTAATAAACTTTGGCCACTTTTCGTTCTCAAACTCCGTACTTACCGCATACACCTCTATTCCTTTCGATTTATTATCATTATAAAAAGCCTGTAATTTTGGCATTTCCTTTTTACAATGACCGCAATCTGGTGCCCAGAAAATCAAAACCGTATATTTGGCATCCACATCATATAAAGATTTCCAGTTTGAGTCTACATCCATCAAGATAATGTTCTCAGCCTTCCCTCCAACAATCAGATTCTTTCTCGTATTGTACAGTTTCAAAATATCCGTTAATTGCTCTTCTGATAACCACCAGGCCTTATCTTTTGCATACACATTCTCTGAAATACAAATAAATACGGCATCCATCCCCATGATTTCTGATTTCTCAAAATAATTGGTAGAAAATTGAACAATGTATTTATACATTAAACTAGAATCTGCTACTTGGGACAATAAATAATTAATCTCCTTGCAAATACTGTCAGGAGTTTGAGGCGTTAGTTTAGTTAAATAAGTTTCAATTTTAGTATTTATTACAGGAGTTCTCAATAAACGATCATCGCTTAAATCTACATTGTCAAAAAAGTGATCATGGTAATATCGAAATCTTTTTTCATCATCCAATGATCCATCTTTCTTTTCAAACTCAGGAACATTAATCTCGTCCGAAGTTCTAAGAACCTTGGCCGCAAATAAATCCTCGTTCTTTTCTAAATATTCACTTTTGTATTTTTCAGCATTCGTTTGAGCTTCTTTTATTTCTTTATCTAGTCTTTTAGTATCGGCCCCTTCTACATTCTTTTGATTATTCAAATTAGTCATTTTAGATTGCATCCCCATTACAAAATCTAAATACTCATAAAATGCTTTGTTTTCTTTAGAAACCTTAACCTCCATATTCCCTTCCGGATTAACAGATTTTGTTTCCATTACAATTTTGGTTTCATTCACCACTACTTGAAAATAGGTTTTATTATCCGGTAAAATTACCGCATATATTCCTCCGGGTTTAGTTTCATCGCCAACAAACTTGGCCAAACCATTAGCATCAACTCTAGCAGTATCATTATAATAGAGCTTACCACCAAAGTAATTAGCCAAATACACGTTGGTATCGGAAAGTCCTGATATTTTAAAACTGAAATCATGTTGAGCAAAGGCTCCAAGGGAAAGTGCAAAAGCAACAATAGTAAAAAAAGCTTTCTTCATTCTAATTTATTTTTTTTCGGTTACAAACTTAATTTGTTCTTTGGAATGACTTCAAAAATGAGGATAAAAAGCCCGTATTTTTTGACTTAACATTTCTTTAACAGCAAAATAAAAGTTAAAATTTATTTAAGTCATGGTAAAGTAACCTTTATCTCAAAAGTTACGTCATGTTGGTAGTAAGTTTGTGGTATATCAGAATTCCCGATATATTTCGAACTTCTTATGAACTACTTAAAAAAATGATCATGAAAATCTCCGTTCTATTGAATATTGCCTTTGTTGGACTATCACTTTTTGTTAGTAGCTGTAACGATCCGGATGAAGTAACCGTTCCTACGGTTGTTAAGGAACCCATTACCATCACAATTGATCAACTTTATGATGGACAAGCGCTGCAATTTTATCAAGAATATGTTAGTTCCCAAGGAAATCCAATATCATTCACAACCAATACCTTCTATTTATCAAATATTGTAGCTATCAAATCAGATGGGACAGAAAAACTAATTTCAGAAATTGAGTTAATTGAATTTAGCCCAAATGTAAATTCGGTAACCATAAATGGTATTATTGAAACCGGAGATTATACACAAGTAGAATTTGATTTAGGAGTAAGACAAGATTTAAATGAACAAGATCCGGCTACCTTTGACCAAAATCACCCTTTGAGTGTATTAAATGATATGTACTGGACATGGTCTACGCAATACATCTTTGCTAAGTTAGAAGGTGTGGAGATTTCTGGCAATGATACCATGAGCTTTTTTATGCACTCAGGTACAGAAGACTTATACCGTCCGGATGTACGTGTTTCTAAAACTTTTACTCAAATAAAGGGTGGTACTAATGTGAATGTACATTTGGATATGCATACCCTGCTAAACCAACCAGATTATACGTTTAATCTAACGGTAGATGGTCAGTCGCATACCATGGATAACATGCCTTTAGTAGTGCATCAGATGGATAATTTTAGGCATGCGTTTAATTAAACTTTTTCTTATGTTCGCCCTTTTAGGGCAACTTTTTAGTTGTTCAGATGCGGATTCCCCTACAGGTTCTTTTTCCATTCGTACAACCAACACCGTAGTGCATTATCCTGAAGATAATACCTACGATTCAAATAAAGTTGCATTAGGTCAAAGGCTATTTTTTGATAAAAGATTAAGTAAAAACAAAAATATTGCATGTGCTTCCTGTCATAAGCCGGAGTTAGCCTTTGCCGACAGTGCGAAAATTAGTGTGGGCACAAATGGTGATTTTGGTTTCCGGAATGCCCCATCTATTATTAATGCGGCATTTAAACCTTACCTGCATACAGATGCCGGAATAGAAAACTTAGAGCTTCAATCTCTTGCCCCATTAACTGACCCACAAGAAATGGCTAACAACTATTACTCCGTTTTAGAATTGTTTAATTCAGATAGCGAATATGTTTCCCTATTTAAAATAGCTTTTGACTCCACTCCTACCATTTACGGTTTTACTCGTGCTCTTGCTAATTTTGAGCGAACACTAATTCAGTTCAATTCTAAATACGATGATTTCTTAAACGGAGATAGTAATAGCCTTACTTCCTCACAAAAAAGAGGGTTAACACTTTTTGAATCAGAACGGTTGAATTGTACGGAATGCCATTCAGGCAAACTCCTCTCTGATTTTTCAATCCATAACATTGGATTAGAATTTCATTCTCTAGATAGTGGAAGAGCTCGAATTACTGGATTAGCCGAAGATCGCAATAAATTTGTAACTCCAAGTTTACGAAACATTAAACTAACCGCTCCGTACATGCATAATGGTTCGGTAACAAGCTTAACTGAGTTACTTACTTTATTAGAAACGGGAGGTCACGACTTCCCAAATAAAAGCGAGGAGATAAAAAGCTTTAAATTATCAGCGCAGGAAAGAGTTGATTTACTCCACTTTTTTGAGGCATTAACCGATGAACAACTCAAAAATTAGCGCATAAAAAAAGGTCAATCCGAAGATTGACCTTTGATATAAAAAAATTTTGTAACCCTGTCTCTTATACACATCTGACGCTGCCGACGATCTACTCTGTGTAGA